>DATAUW010000005.1 GCA_036268055.1 Verrucomicrobiia bacterium
CGTCGAAACTGACTGGCTGGCAGGTGGATATTGAGCCGGAAGTGGTAGTCACGATGGGCTTTGAGCAGAAGGTGGCCGCGGCGGTGAAGACGTTGGCGGCGATTCCGGGCATCACGCAGCAACAGGCGGATGTGCTGGTGCATCACGGCTTGACACGTCTGGAAGATTTAGCGCAGGCAGATGTGAGCGATTTGGCGGAGATTCCCGAGATTGGGGAACAGGCGGCGGCGATACTGGAAGCGGTGCGCGCGGAAGCGGCACGGCGGGCGGTGAAGCTGAGCGAGGGAGAAGTGCCGCCGGCGGCGCCGGTGGTTTGATTTTCGAAGGTTGTCATGAATTCGAGAAATTTTTGGCAACTTAATATGCTGCGGCTGGTCGGAGGACCGACACAGCCGCGCTCCGGGGGCAGATGCGCCCGGTGGATTTGAAGGCGTGGAAAATGAATAGTGCTTATACCAGTGGTTATGTTACGCTGTTAAGCCGATGAAGGCTTGGTTGCAAAATTGGCCCGTAGAAAGAGATCAAATAGATTATGCCCGTTCGTATTTACGACATTTCGAAAAAACTCGGCCTCGAGAACAAAGACGTTCTTGCCAAGGCCAAGGAGTTGGGCATTTCTGCCGCGAAAGTGCCGTCCAGTTCGCTGGACAAAATCACCGCTGAATATCTCGAAAATGAATTGGCCGGCAATGTCGCCGCCCGCCCCGCTCCGGTGCCTCCCGCCGAGCCTGATAAGATAATTCTCGTCACCGCCCCGCCCGAACCTCCACCCGCGCCACCTGAGCCGGTTGTTCCCGAAATTCCTGTGGTCGTTGCCGAAGTTCCGCCCGCGCCGGTTCATGAAGTGCCGACGGAAAATGGCGAAGTCCCCGCTGCTGCCGTGGTCGAGGCGCCCGCACCGATTATTTCTGCGGCTCCAGCACCCATTGCGCCCGCGCCGGTCACGCCGCCGCCGCCGACTCCTCCACCGGTTCCCGCTGGTCCGCAAGTCGGCGATAAAGTTGGATTTGTTCAGTTGCCCTCGAAGCCCGCGCCTCGCACGGGCGATAAGGTCGGCTCGGTAAAATTGCCACCACGCCCCGTTGCTCCTGGACCTGGCGGTGGACGCCCTGACTTTTCACGCGGTGGACGTCCCGGTGACAATCGTAATTTCCGCGGCGGTGTTCCGCCCACGCAAGGCCGTCCGGCGGCGCCCGGCACACGGCCTGGCGATTGGCGCGGCGGCCCAGCCAAACCCGCCACTCCTGCGGCTCCAAAATTTACCGGCCCGGAAACCGGCGAGATCATCAGCCTCAAACCGCCGATTGTCGTCCGCGAACTGGCGGAACAACTCAAGCGCAAGCCGTTTCAACTCATTGCCGATCTGATGGAGTTGGGCGTGTTCGCGAACGTGAACCAGGCGATTGAGGAAGAGATCGCCAAAAAGGTTTGCGCCAAACACGGCTTCCGTTTCGAAGTGGAAAAGCGCGAGCGCGGCAGTGGCATCGTCCACGCGCCCATCAAGAAAGTCGAACTCGACGTCGAAGACAAACCTGAGACGCTCAAGCCGCGCGCCCCGGTCGTCACGATCATGGGCCACGTTGACCACGGCAAAACCACCTTGCTCGACGTCATTCGCAAAACGAATGTCGTTTCGGGCGAAGCCGGCGGCATCACCCAGCACATCGGCGCTTACACCATCGCCTTCCCCCACCCCGAGCGGAAGAACGAACTGCAACAGATCACCTTCCTCGACACGCCCGGCCATGCTGCGTTCAGTTCCATGCGCGCGCGCGGCGCGAATGTCACGGACATCGTTGTACTCGTAGTCGCGGCGAATGACGGCGTCATGCCGCAAACTTTGGAAGCCTTGAGCCACGCGCAAGCGGCAAAGGCGGAAATCATCGTCGCCGTCAACAAGAGCGATCATCCGAACGCGAACCCGATGCGCGTGCGCCAGCAGTTGCAGGAAAAAGGCCTCGTCTGCGAAGAATGGGGTGGCAAGACTTTGTTCGTGGATGTTTCCGCGCTCACCAAGCAGGGCGTTCCGAAATTGCTCGAAACCATTTTGCTCCAGGCGGAAATCATGGAGTTGAAGGCCAACCCCGACCGCCGCGCCAAGGGCAACGTGATCGAATCCGGCCTCGAACCCGGCGGCCCGACCGCCACAGTGCTCGTGCGCAAAGGCACCTTGCGCACTGGCGATATCGTCATCTGCGGCCAGTATTACGGCAAGGTCCGCGCGCTCATCAATGAAGAGAACAAGCGCGAAAAAGAAGCCGGCCCTTCTGTCGCGGTGAAATTGCTCGGCCTTAATGGCGTGCCCGAAGCCGGTCTCGAATTTAGCGTCGTCGAAAACGAAAAAGAAGCGCGCGATCTCGCGGAAAAGCGCGCAATGGAAGCTCGTGCGCTCGGCCAGGAAGCCCGTGCCAAAGTTACGCTCGAAAACCTTTTTGCCACAATGACTTCCAATGCCGGTAAGGTGTTGAAAGTCGTTGTCAAGGCGGATACCCAGGGTTCTGTCGAGGCCATCGTCGAAGCGCTGAACAAAATCGAATCTGATAAAGTCGCGCTCGAAGTCATTCACAGTGCGGTCGGCACCATTACGGAGTCCGACGTCTCACTCGCCTCGGCGTCGAGCGCGGTCATCCTCGGTTTCCACACGCGCATTGACAACGGCGTTTCCGATTCCGCCAAGCGCGAAGGCGTGCAGATCAAACTGTATGCGATCATTTACGAATTGATTGACGAAGTGAAAGTCTCGCTCGCGGGATTGCTCGATCCGATTCTCAAGGACGTCGTGCTCGGCTCGGCCGAAGTGCGGAAGATTTTCGACTTGTCCAAGGGCGGCCCGGTGGCGGGTTGCATGGTCACGGCGGGACGCATCGTGCGCGGCAAGGTGCGCGTCATGCGCCGCAAGGGCTTGATTTACGAAGGCGTCACCCAGACGCTGCGCCGGTTCCAGGACGAGGTCAACGAAGTCCGCGCCGGTATGGAATGCGGCATTCGCATCGAGGGGTTTGGAGATTTCCAGGTGGGCGATGTGATTGAGTGCTATGCCGTCGAGCGCATCACCCAAAAACTCTAATCCAACCAGCAACCATGCCGTCGCTCCGACTTCAACGCGTACGCGAATTGCTCAAACGCGAGATCGGTGAAATCATCCGCCGCGAAATTCCCGTGGGCGAAGCTGGCCTCATCACGGTCAACGACGTGATTTGCAGCAGCGACCTGCACAGCGCCACGGTTTTTCTTGGCATCCTCGGCAACAACGACCAGCAGAAACGCGGGCTCGAGGCATTGAACACGCATCGCAAGCACATTCAGGGACTGGTCGGCAAAGCCGTCGTCCTCAAATACACCCCGACGCTGCGTTTCATCATTGACGATTCCGTCGAACAGGGAAACAAAGTGCTCAAGATCATTGAAGAATTGGACCACGCCAGCGATGAAACCACATCCGAAAATAATTGATCGCATTCTCGAAGGCATCAGTCAGCACAAAACCTTTTGTGTAGTCGGCCACGTGCGTCCCGACGGCGATTGCATCGGCTCGCAACTCGGCCTGACGCTTGCCTTGCGCGACCAGGGAAAAAAAGTCACCTGCTGGAACGAAGACCGCGTGCCGACCAAGCTCGCGTTTCTCGATCCCGAAAAAATTGTCCAGAAACCCAGCGGCCTAAAAGATTTCGACTGCGTCATCGCAACTGACTGCGCGAGTTTCGAGCGGCTCGGCGCGGCGGGTGTCAATCTCGGTAAGCGCAAGCTTTTCATCAATATTGATCATCACGCCAGCAACACGCGCTACGCGGACCTCAACTGGATTTCCGACAAGGAACCGTCGAGCGGCGAAATTATTTACCGCCTCCTGAAAGTCGCGAACTGGCCGATCACCCCGGCGATTGCCGATTGCCTTTTCACCGCTGTCTCCACGGATACGGGCTCCTTCCAATATCCCAGCACGCGCCCGAGCACTTACAATGTCGCCGGCGAACTCGTCAAACGCGGCGCAAATCTCGCCAAAATCTGCGACGAAGTTTACCAGTCTTATCCCCTCTCCCGCGCGCGCCTGTTGCAGCACGTTTACAATTCCTTCCGTCTGCAACACGACGATCAGATCGCTTATTTCTGGCTCAAGAAAGCCGATTTCCTCCGCACCGGCGCGGAGACGGACGACTCCGAAGGTTTGATTGATCACATCCGCGCCATCGAGCCGGTGATCATCGCCTGTGTCTTCGAGGAACTTGAACCCGACATGACGCGCATCAGCCTTCGCTCCAAAAGCGAAAAAGTGAACGTCAACGAAATCGCCGCGCTCTTTGGCGGCGGTGGACATCGCGCCGCCGCCGGTGCGCGCATTCCCGGTCCGCCTCTCGCCACGCAACGGCGCGTTCTCACAGCGGTGAAGAAGGCGCTCGACGCCGCGGCATAATTTTATTTATGCACGAATTTGACGCCCTCGACGGCGCATTGTTGATTGATAAGCCCGCCGGCCCGACCTCGCACGATGTCGTGGACGCCATCCGCCGCGAATTTCGCCTGAAAAAAGTCGGGCACTGTGGCACGCTGGACCCCAACGCCACCGGCCTGCTCATCATCGTTCTGGGCCGCGCCACCAAACTTTCCGAGAAGCTGATGTCGTCCGACAAAGTTTATGCTGGCACAATCAAGTTTGGCGAAACCACCGACAGCTATGATGCCGCCGGCGAATTGGTCGCGTCGCTCCCAGTACCGCTCACATCCGTCGAGGAATTGAACCAACTCGCGACCACTTTTGTCGGCGATCAAATGCAAATGCCGCCGATGGTTTCCGCCATCAAAAAAGAAGGTGTGCCGCTCTACAAACTGGCCCGCAAAGGCGTGGAGGTTGTGCGCGAGCCGCGTTTCATCCACATCTACAATTTTAAATTTTCGGAATATCACGAACCATTCGGGCATTTTCGCGTTGCGTGCACGAAGGGCACTTATGTCCGCAGCCTCGCGCATGACCTTGGCCAGAAACTTGGCTGCGGTGCGCATCTCTCCACCTTGCGCCGCGAAGTCTCCGGCAAATTTGACGTCGCCAACGCGATTGAATTTGAAGAAGTGCTCGGCCTGCCGCTGAGCGGATTGGAAAAACGCGTCATTCCGTTTTTGAAGTTGATCTGATTTCGGAACCGGGGATATGAAAATCATCCGCTCCGCCGCTGAACTGCAAACGATGGGGCGCAAGGTTTCGCTCGCCATCGGTTTTTTCGACGGCGTCCACCTCGGCCATCAGCAGATCATTCGCCAAACGATTTCCGACGCGCGCCAATATGATGGCCTCGCGCTGGTGGTGACCTTCGACCGTCATCCCGGCAGCGTCGTCGCGCCGCAACGCGTTCCCCCGCTCATTTATTCGCTTCCGCAAAAACTGCGCGTCATTGAATCGCTCGGCGCCGATGCGCTTCTGCTCATCCATTTCGACAAGCCGTTCAGCGAGCAAGCCGGCGATGTTTTCATCCACGGCCTTTCGCGCGACCTCGGCCAGGTCCAAAGCATCTGCGTGGGCAGCAATTTTATTTTCGGCCACAAACGCGGCGGCAATGTGGCGTTGCTCAAGACTCTCGGCGCGGAACTGCATTTCGCCGTGCATGGCTTGGCGGCGGTTTCGCTGGACAACCGCATCGTCAGCAGCACGCGCATCCGCGAAACGATTCGTGCGGGCAGTCTCGATGCCGCCAGCCAAATGCTCGGACGCGCTTACTCGATGGCCGGAATCATTGTTCGCGGTGATGAACTTGGCCGCAAACTTGGATTTCCGACCGCGAACCTCGACGTGACCGGACTCCTCGCTCCCCCCAATGGCGTTTACGCCGTTCACGCAAAAATAGGCGGACAAACGCATCGCGCCGTGGTCAACATCGGTCTCCGTCCCACGTTGAATCAACCGACGCCACTGTTGCGCGTGGAAGCGCACCTCCTCGATTTCAACGGCGATCTTTATGGTCAGGAAATGGAAATCACCTTCCGCGAAAAACTGCGCAATGAACAAAAATTTTCCTCCCTCGACGAATTGAAAGCGCAAATCGCCAGCGACCTCGAGAAAGCCCGCAGCCACTTTTAACTGTAGGCCAAGGTTAAGCCTGCGGAACCGTCGGCCCGGGATTGCGAATCACTTCATCCAGCACCCGGCCCAAATCCTCCATCACATACGGCTTGGGAATTACGCCGCTGAAACCAAATTCACGGAAGCTCGCCATCACCGGATCGTAAGAATAACCGCTCGATACAATCGCCTTCACCGTCGGGTCCATTTCGCGCAGGCGGCGAATCGCCTCCTTGCCACCCATGCCCTCGGGAATCGTCAGGTCCATGATGACCGCCGAGAACGGATTCCCCCCGCGCTTGGATGCCATGTAACGCTGCAACGCCTCCGCGCCATCCTTCGCCACTTCGACTTCGTAACCCATCAACTCCAGCATCTCGCGCACGAGACTGAGGATGTCCTGCTCGTCATCCATCACTAGCACGCGCCCCTGGCCGAAAAACCGTTTCTGATCCACTTCGGCAGCCGGCGTCTCCATCGCTTTGACGGACGCCGGCAAATAAATCTGGAACGTGCTCCCACGGCCAACGTGCGTATCCACGTTGATTTGCCCCTCATGCTTGCGAATAACCGAATACGCGCTCGCCAGTCCCAGCCCGCGCGCATGTTTGCGCGTCGTGAAATATGGATCGAAAATGCGCGGCACGTCTTCCGGTTTGATGCCCATGCCGAAATCGCGAATCATGATCTTCACGTATTTTCCCGCAGCCAATGGCGGCAAAAATCCATCCGTGAATTCCACATTGTCCACGCGCACTTCGATCTTGCCGCCCTCCGGCATTGCTTGGACGGCGTTAAGCACGATGTTATTGATCACCTGGCGAAATTGGCCTTCGTCCACTTCCACCGGCCAAATATCGGTGGGCAGCGAAAACTCGCAATGCACATTGCTGCCGTGCAGCGCAAAAAGCGTTGCCTCGCGAATGCTGTTGGTGACTTGCACGCGCGTGCGAATCGGCGCGCCGCCGCGCGCGAACATCACCAGTTGTTGCGTCAGGTCCTTGGCGCGCAACGCGGATTTCTCCATTGCGGCGAGCCGCTCGAGGATTTTTTCGGTCGAGTGCGCGCTCATCCGGGCAAGCGACAAATTGCCGATGATGCCTTGGAGAATATTATTGAAGTCGTGCGCGATGCCGCCCGCCAGCAAGCCCACCGATTCCAGCTTGCTTTCCTTGAGCAACTCCGCCTCCGATTTTTGTTTCGCCGTCACGTCGCGAAAAACCACCACCGCGCCGACGATGCCCCCATCGCGATCGCGAATCGGCGCCGCGCTGTCCGAGATGAGCCGTTCGGTGCCGTCGCGAGAAATCAGAATCGCCGGCTGATCCAATCCGCGCGCCACGCCTTCGCGCAAGGCGTTCTCCAACGGATTCGCGACGGATTCGCGAGTGTGTTCGTGAACGACGTTGAACATCGCCGAGAGCGGCATGCCCACGGCTTCGGCTTGCGACCACCCGGTTAATTGTTCCGCGACTTTATTGATGGAAAGCACCCGGCTCATCATATCCGTGGTGATGACGCCATCCGCGATGGAATACAGCGTGACCGCCAGGCGCTCCTTCTCGGCCGCCAGCGCCGTCTCGGACTTGCGCAACTTCGCGGTGATGGCCTCAGAGCGCGCGCGGGCGTTGACTTCGGCACAAGTGATGCCGAACAATAAAAAACTCAGCGTAAGCCAGCACACCAGTGAGATCGTCGGCAAGCTGCGCTCGGATTCCGTGGCGAACAAGGGCTGCGAAATAAAATAAAGCGTCCACGTGCGGTTCAACACCGGTAAGGTGACGCGTTGCAACAGTTGACCCGATCCGTGCCGCGCGGCTTCAACAAAATCCGCATCGCCATATAATAAATGCTCGCGATCAATTACCGTGCCGTCAAACACTTCGCATCTGACCATGCCGTTGGTCTGATTGCCAAAGATGCCGTTTATGAATTTGTCCGACTCAAAATTGGCGAAAATAAATCCCTGAAGCGATGCTTGGCGTTCAGCCACAGTCGTCACCGGCGCACCCGGGCGATAGACCGGAAGATAAATCACGAAACCGCCGTGGCCGTCATTGGTCTTCTCGCGATTCAAAAAAACTTTAGCGGTCGCCTTGGGCTCGCCGGTGTCGCGGGCCAGCGCCATGAACGGCTGGCGGTCGGGATCGGTGAAATGATCATGGCCAACGCCCGCATGCAATTCGTGATCGAAGTGGTTGATATACGCGACGGGAAAATAAGTCGGACGCGGCGTGTCCGGCACGATGCGCATGGGCCGCCCCGCCAGCCGATTGCTTTCCACATACGCGTCCTTGTCGCTGGCCTCCACGCGCTCGATGTAACCAAGCGTCCCGATTCCTGGATATAGACTGGGAATCTCCACGCTCGCCAGGTATTGCTGCCATTGCTCGGGACTGACGACCGTATTCGCCATGAACAACCCGCGCACGCCCATCATCTGGTCCACGTAATGCGGAATGCGCTGTTCGATGGCCTCCCGCTGTTCGCGAACGATGCGTTCAAAGCGGGTGCGCTCGCGCGTTTCGACATTATCGCGCACGCGAAAATAAACCACCGCCGTCGGAATCAGCGAAAGCGCCAAGACCAAATACGCCACCTGCATCCGCCGGACGTGTTGTCGGAGGGATGTTAGAACCCGTTCCATACCAGTAAACTAGCAGTTTATGTGCTAGAAATCATTTATTGTCCACAAAGATTTGTTTGAAAAAATACGTGAACGGATTTTCTGGTTTTTTTGTCCATCCAAAGTAAGGTTTTGTAAACAATGAACACAGGTATTAGCGCAATCAACAACGCCGTGCAGGAATCCAGTGCCTTTGTGCGGCCTCTCTTCAACGAAATCGGAAAAGTCGTCATCGGCCAAAGTTATCTGGTGGAGCGGTTGACGATCGGTTTGCTCGCCAATGGCCACGTCCTCCTCGAAGGTGTGCCCGGATTGGCCAAAACGCTCTCCGTCAAATCACTCGCCTCCTGCCTCAGCGTGAAATTTTCACGCCTTCAGTTCACTCCCGACATGCTCCCCGCCGACGTCATCGGTACGCAAATCTACAATCCGCAATCGGGCAATTTCACCGTCCGCCGCGGCCCGATCTTTGCCAACCTCGTCCTGGCCGATGAAATCAACCGCGCGCCCGCCAAGGTGCAAAGCGCGTTGCTCGAAGCCATGCAGGAAAAGCAAGTCACCATCGGCGACCAGACGTTCAAGCTCGAAGAACCATTCCTCGTGCTCGCGACGCAAAATCCGATTGAGCAGGAAGGCACTTATCCCCTGCCCGAAGCACAGGTGGATCGCTTCATGTTGAAACTCAAAATCGGCTATCCGTCGCGCGAGGAAGAGCGGCAGATTTTGGAATTGATGGCGCATACCACGAATTTGCCGAGCGCCAGTCCCGTGGTGACGGCCCAGCAGATTTTTGAAGCGCGCAAGGTCATCAATGATATTTACATTGATGACAAGGTGAAGGATTACATCGTGGATTTGGTTTGCGCCACGCGCGAACCGGAGACTTACAAAATCCAGGTGAAAGATTTCATCCAACTCGGCGCTTCCCCGCGTGCGACAATCGCGCTCACGCTCGCCTCCAAAGCCTACGCCTTCCTCAAAGGCCGCGGCTACGTCACGCCACAGGACGTGAAAAGCATCGGCATGGACGTTCTCCGCCACCGCGTTGCCATCACCTACGAAGCCGAAGCTGAAAATAAAACGAGCGAGACGGTAATTCAAAAGATTTTTGATGAATTGCCGGTGCCGTGAGCCTCTTTAGAATTCATTTACTTCCCGTCGAAATTCACGGCGGTATTAAACGCTAATGATTCCTCGCGAAATCCTAAAAAAAATTCGTCAGATCGAGATCCGCACCAACCGGCTCGTGAGTGAAACCCTCGCGGGGCAGTATCACAGTGTCTTCAAGGGTCAGGGCATGAACTTCGACGAGGTGCGCGAATATCAGCCCGGCGATGAAGTGCGCGCGATTGATTGGAACGTCACCGCGCGCATGAATCATCCGTTCGTGAAAAAATTCGTCGAGGAACGAGAACTCACACTGATGCTCGTCGTGGATTTGAGCGGCTCCGGTTTGTTCGGTTCCGGCGAACAATCGAAACGCGAACTCGCCGCGGAGATCGCCTCGGTGCTCGCCTTCTCCGCGATCCGCAACAACGACAAAGTCGGCTTGATTCTTTTCACCGAGGAAGTCGAAAAATTTATTCCGCCGCGCAAAGGCCGACGCCATGTGCTGCGCGTGATCCGCGAGATTCTATTTTTTTCGCCGAAACGGCGCGGCACGAATTTGAATCTCGCACTGGAATTTCTCACCCGCGTTACGCCGCATCGCGCCATCGCCGCTGTCGTCTCCGATTTTCTTGGCCAAAACACGACCGAGAGCAAGCCGCATGAAGGCTCGCGTCGGCAAACCGGTTTGGTGCTGCCGCAGTCTTTGGCGCTGGCATCGTTCACGGCTCTGCGGCAGGCGAATCGCCGTCACGACGTCGTGGCGATCCAAATCACTGACCGTTTTGAACTCGAATTGCCCGCGCTCGGCCGCCTCGTGCTCAAGGATGCCGAAACCGGTGAAGTGGTCGAAGTCAATACCGGCGACGCACGCAAACGCGAGGCCTTCGCCCAACGTCAGGCCAAGGCGCAGGCGGATTTGTTGACAGTATTTCGCGCCGCGAAGATTGATTCGATTCAGTTGCGCACGGATCAGCCGTACGGCATGGCGCTCGGCCGGTTTTTTGAAACTCGCGAAAAGAGGCGGTTGCACGGATGAATACCAACCCAGCCGCGCCCGCCAATCTCACGAATTTATCCGCCGCGAATGACATTCGCGCGCTCAAGCCACCCATTGATATTCCCAATGGCTGGCTCTGGTTTTGGATTATTCTCGCGCTGGTGGTCATCGCGGTCGCGGCTTATTTCCTGTGGCAGCGCTGGCGCAAAAAGCAGGACGAACCGGTGATCGTCCCCGTCATTCCCCCACATGAGCGCGCCCGTCAAAAGCTTCAGGAAGCGCTCGCGCTCTTTTCGCAACCGCGCCCGTTCTGCATTTTGGTTTCGGACACCGTGCGGCAATATCTTGAGGAGCGTTTTAATTTCCACGCACCCGAACGTACCACCGAGGAATTTCTTCACGAACTCCGGGCGACCGATTTATTAATGCCCGATCAAAAGGAAAGCCTCGGCGAATTTCTTTCCGTCTGCGACATGGTGAAGTTCGCCCGCTATGAACCGGGCCAGCCGGAATTGCAAGCGCTCCACGAATCTGCCGTTCGGCTCGTGGATGAAACCGAGCCGCAACCCGTCGTCCGGGACGCTTCCACCAGCACGACCGTGACCGCATGAGTTTCGCGCATCCATACGTTTTATTGTGGCTGCTGCTGCTGCCGGTGCTCGCCTGGCTGAAAGGCCGGCGTTCGCGGCAACCGGCATTTCTTTATTCGTCGGTGCAGTTGGTCAAAGGCATCATCGGCATCACGCGCTCGAACGCCGGCGCCATCCTGATCAAGCTGCGCTGGCTGGCCCTCGCGATCTTCATCATTGCCATGGCGCAACCGCGCCTGACGCACAGCGAAACCACTGTGAGCGCGAGCGGCGTGGATATTGTGCTGGCGCTCGACATGTCGGGCAGCATGATGGCCGAGGATGACGGCTTTGAATTGAACGGTCAGCAAGCCACACGCTTCGCCATCGCCAAGGATGTGTTGAAACGCTTCATCGGGAAACGTCCCAATGACCGCCTAGGCCTGGTGATTTTCGCGACGCACGCCTTCGTGGTCGTGCCGCCGACGCTGGACCACGATTTTTTTGCCGAGAACCTTGACCGTCTCGACATTGGCATGGAAGGTTTTGATGATCACGCCACGGCGATCGGTTCGGCGCTTTCGACCTGCCTCAATCGCCTGCGCGATTTGAAATCGAAAAGTAAAATCGTGATCCTGATGACCGACGGCGAAAATAATTCCGGCAAAGTCCCGCCACTCACGGCGGCTGAGGCGGCGCAGGCGCTCGGCGTGAAAGTCTATACGGTCGGCGTGGGCACGCGCGGGCAGGCGCGCATCGCGACTGGCCGCGTGGATGTTTTTGGGCGCAAGGAATATCAGCGCATCCCCGTGGACGTGGACGAAGTCACGCTCTCGAAAATTGCCAGCATGACCGGCGGAAAATATTATCGCGCCGACAGTTCGGACACGATGAGGAAGATTTACGCGGACATTGATCGTTTGGAAAAGACCGATGCCCAGGTGAAAAAATATACGCAATACAACGAATTTTTTCCGTGGGTGATTTTGCCGGGACTGTTTGTGCTGCTGCTGGAAGTGATCCTGACGCACACGATCTGGAGGAAGCTGCCATGAGAATCGCCGCGCCGCAGATGCTTTGGTTGATTGTGCTTTTGGTGGGGCCGTTGATCGCATTTTTGTGGTGGGCCTGGCGCAAGCGCGAGCAACTCATCACGCAATTTATTTCCACGCGATTGCTTGGACATTTGAAAGTGGGCTTCTCACCGAGCCGGCAAAAGGCGCGGCTCGCCATGATCGTCACTGCAGTCGTGTTGATCATCTTCGCGCTGGCGCGTCCGCAATGGGGAGTGACGCGGGAGGAAGCACGATTGCGCGGGCTCGACATCATCCTCGCGGTTGATACTTCCAACAGCATGCTCGCCGAAGACGTTTCGCCAAATCGCCTCGCGCGCGCCAAACTCGCGGCATTGGATTTGATGAAACGCGCGAAGACGGATCGCCTGGGTTTGGTCGCATTTGCCGGCGACGCTTTTCTGGAATGCCCATTAACGCTGGACGATGCCGCATTCAGTCAAAGCGTCAATGCCTTGGACACAACCACGATTTCGCAAGGCGGAACCGCCGTGGCCGAAGCGATTAATGAAGCGCGCAAGGCGTTCAAGAAGGAATCCGACGCGCATAAAGTTTTGGTGCTGCTGACGGACGGCGAAGACCATGACAGTGACGCCGTGGGCGCGGCGGAGAATGCGGCGAAGGAAGGCGTAGTGATTTTCACAGTCGGCATCGGCACGCCCGAGGGAGAGGTTTTGCGCATCCGCAACGAGCAAGGGCAACTGGATTATATCCGCGACGAAGCGGGCAATCCGGTGAAGTCAAAACTCGATGAAGATTTGTTGCGCAAGCTCGCGAGTGTCACCAAGGGTTTTTATCTTCCGTTGCGCGGAACGAAAACGATGGATTCGATTTACGATCAGGGCATCGCTCCCCTGCCCAAGTCGGAAAGCTCGGTGAAGACCTTCCAAAACTATCATGAACGGTATCAATGGCCGCTGGCATTGGCAGCGGCATTATTGATCCTGGAAATGTTTTTGCCGGACCGTTCGCGCCGCCGCTCGAAAAAACCACCCGTGGCAACGGCGGCGGTGGTTCCCCTGGCCATCTTGCTAATGTTGCCGATGGGCGCATCGGCAAGCCCGGGCAGTGCATTGCGGGAATACAATGACGGCAAATACGACGAGGCTTTGAAGGATTACAACCAGGCGTTGGAAAAACATAAAGACGATCCGCGATTGCATTTCAATGCGGGCGCAGCGGCATATCAAAGCCGGCATTTGGATGAGGCAGCGAAGGAATTCAACGAGGCATTGGCAGCGACTCAGGATTTGCAATTACAACAGCGCGCCTATTACAACCTGGCCAATACGATGTATCGTGCGGGGCAGCAGGCCTCCGACCCGCAGAAAAAGCAGGAAGCGTGGGAGAATGCGATCAAGGGTTACGAGAGCGCTTTGAAACTGAACCCGCAGGATCCGGACGCAAAGTTCAACCAGGATTTCGTGACGAAACAACTGGAAGAATTAAAGAAGCAACAGCAATCGCAGAGTGACAGCAAAAATATCGAACCGAGCGACGCCGCAAAACGGGCCAAGGCCATCGCGGACGAACAGATGCAGCGTCGCAATTATCGCCAGGCCCTGGAGACGATGGAATCCCAGTTGCAGCGCGACCCGACCACGAGCTATTACCAGGATTACATGAAAAGACTAAAGGAGGTTGTGGATGTTCAGGAAAATACTGGCCATTAGCCTCGCTTTAATTCCACTCGCGGCTCACGCGGAAACGGCGGACGATTATTTTCATCGTGGCGCGCAACTCTATATCCAGGGCGACAAGCCCAAGGCGATTCAGCAAATCGTGACGGGTTTGCAGCAATTCCCGAACGACCCGAAGCTTCAGCAAATTGCGGTGATATTACGGAAAGAGGAGCAACAACAGCAGAAAAAGAATCAGCAGCAAAAACAGCAAAATCAATCACAGCAAGACAAGGATAAAAACGGCCAGTCGCAGCAAGGTCAGAATTCGGCCAAGGATAAGCAAAATTCGCAAGGGCAAAAAAAAGACCAGGCTAAAGAAAAATCCGAGGAGCAGAAGCAGCAGGAAAAGGACGAGCAGGCTCAAGCGGGAGATAAAAAAGACGAGCAACAAAAACAGCAGCAAGCGCAACAAGAGCAAGCAGCCCAGGAAGCAAAAGACAAAGCCACTGAGGAAGCGCAAAAAGAAGCCCAGATGATGGCTGCCGGGGAGATGACTCCGAAGCAGGCGCAACAGTTATTGGACGCGGAAAAGGACGACGAGCACGTGTTCCAAGTCGCGCCGCCGAACAAAAACACGAGCCAGAGCCGGGCTTATAAAAATTGGTAGGCATTGTGAGCCGCGCAGGGCTTGTCGAATATCGCGATTTCAATTCCCGATTGATCTTCGCTTGTGCGACTGAATTCTCGTTGCTAAGGTTTCGTCGAACCTCATCACGAACCGATGCCATTATCTCTATGAAATGCGGAAACTTTTCTTTTGGAACTTTTGTTTTGTCTTCAACGCTGATCGCCGGGGCGTTCGCGCCCTGCTACGCCGCACCCGATCCGAACTGGGTGGATCATGATCGCGACCGGCCTTTGCCGCCGGTGGTCACGCCCGCCATCAATTCGACCGATGATAAAGTGGGCAAAGCGCCATCGGATGCCGTCGTGCTTTTCGACGGCGCGGATATTTCGCAATGGGTGAAGCTCGACGACGGCAGCCCGACCAAATGGATCGTGCGCGACGGTTATATGGAATGCGTGCGCGGCAGTGGTTACGTGCGCACGCTGCAATGTTTCGGTGATTGCCAATTCCACGTCGAGTGGTGCACGCCGAACCCACCACACGGAGAAGGCCAGGGCCGCGGCAACAGCGGCGTGTTCATGGGCTTCGACCGTTATGAAACACAGGTGCTCGATTCTTATGAGAGCAAGACTTACGCAGACGGCTCGGCGGGCTCCATCTACGGCCAGTATCCTCCGCTCGCAAACGTCACTTTGCCGCCCGGCAAATGGCAGACGTACGACATCATTTACACCGCGCCGCGATTCGATGCCGCTGGCAAATTGCTTTCGCCCGCGCGCGAGACGGTGATTCACAATGGCGTGCTCATCCAAAATAACGTCGAGTTGACCGGCCCGACTTCTTGGCTCGAACGCGCGCCTTACGTGGCGCATCCCGAGAAGCAGCCGATCGCTTTGCAGGACCACGGCAATCCCGTCCGCTACCGCAATATCTGGGTGCGCGAACTCGGCAAACCGGGCAAGAAAGAATTCATGCTGCCGGAAGCGACGCTGGAAAGTTACAGCGGAACTTACGATGGCAGCCTCAGAATTTCCCACGAGAACCATCAACTCGTGGCGATGTTCCAAGGCATTCGCTTCGTCATGTTCGCGGAATCACCGACCCACTTTTTCGCGAAGACAACGGACCTGCAACTGGATTTCGTGACCGGCGACGGCGGCAAAGTTACCGGCGTGAAATGGTCAGTCGGCGAAGGCAGCGGAAGTTTGGCCACCAAAAAATAATTGTCCGCGTTTAGCGCGCGGAGATTCCAATTCAAAAAAACAAAACCCCCGGCCGAAATCTTCGACCGGGGGTTTTTTGAAATAGATCAGCAGCTTACTTGCCTTTGTCGCCCTTCGCAGCGCGGGGCTTGCGTTCGGCTTTTTCAGGACGTTCCGCAACCTGGGCGGTTTCGCCCCGCTTGCCGCGCTTTTCAGTGCGCTCTTCTCTTTCCGGCGCCGGAGCTTCCTCGGCTTTGGGCAGCGGATTGAGACTTTCCACGCGCACTTTCAAGGTGGTCGTCACGCCGTGATAGAGGCGCAATTCCACTTCGTGTTCGCCGAGCGTGCGGATCGGATGTTCGAGATGGATTTTCTTTTTGTCCAGCGCGACGTCGAATTGCGTCTTGAGCTGGTCGGCGATGGTGCCGGAAGTGACGGAACCAAACATCTTGCCATCTTCGCCGGTCTTCACAGCCACGACCGCCGTGAGCTTGGACAAGCTGCGCGACAGTTCGGTCATGTGGTTGAGTTCTTCCGCTTCGCGTGTGGCGCGGCGCTGCTTGAGCGCTTCGATGCGGCGTTTGTTCGCGCCGGTCAGCGGGATCGCGAAACCTTGCGGAAACAAATAATTGCGGGCGTAGCCGGCGGCAACCTTGATCTGGTCGGACTCGGCGCCCAAGCCGACGATATTATGGGTAAGAATGACTTCAGTTTTTGGCATACAAATTTTTCGTTAAAGGTTCAAGTTGAGCGCAACACTTCGCGCCCGCAAATCATCATCAAAATGGAACGTCATCGTCTTCCGGCGGCGGACCGTCGGAATCGGGACTCTCGGCTTTCGAACTCGGCGGCGCAGGACGGCTGCTGCTGCGCGGCGAATCAGGCGCACCGCCTTCACCGCGATCACCACCGCCAAGGAATTGAAAACCTTCCAGCACCACGCCCATTCGCTGGCGTTTCTGGCCGGTTTGTTTGTCGTCCCACTGGTCGAGCTTGAGGCGGCCTTCGATCATCAACGGGCGGCCTTTTTTCATGTACTGCGCGATCGTCTCAGCCTGGCGTCCGAAAGCATCCACGTCAATGAACGTGACTTCTTCCTTCGACTCGCCGGACTCACTGCGCCACGTGCGATTGACGGCCAGCCCAATCTTGGCAATAGCAATCCCCTTGGGAGTGTAGCGCAACTCGGGGTCGCGCGTCAGGTTCCCAATCAGGATGACTTTGTTGTAACTGGGCATGAACGCTTAGGCGGCAGTGGCTTCAGCCTTGGGCGCGTTCGCTTCGGTGAACATGACGCGAAATACGTCGTCGTTCAGCGCGAACTTGCTCTGCAACTGCGGCAGCGTAGCGGCCGGGCTCGAGAAAATGACGTTGACGTAGAAGCCCGAATTGAACTTCTTGTCGGCCACGCGCGAAAAGCTGCGCTTGTCCATTTTCTGCACCGTCTCGACGCGCCCACCGGCGGCGTTGATATCCGCGGACAGCTTGTCAATCGTGTCCTTGATCGCTTCTTCTTTGCCTGCGGTGTTCAATATGAACAACCCTTCGTATCGTTTCACTCTGTTTTCCTTTTCTCTTCCGGGACTTTTATCACCCCGTTAAATTGATTCATTGCTTTCTCGGTCCCGCTGTCCAGCCAGGCCTCAACCTGTGCCGACGCCGCCGTCAAAATCTGTTCTACCGTCACCATCTCCACCGCCGTGAATGGCGCCAAAACATAACCCGTTATCTCCCGCCGGCCATCCGCCGTCCGGCCAATGCCCAATCGCTGCCGCGCAAACTCCGGGCTCGCCACATGTTGCTCGATGGATTCGAGTCCGTGATGGCCACCGCTGCTGCCGCGCGCCCGCAAACGAATTTCGCCAAACGGCAAATCGGCATCGTCCACCGCGACCAACAACCGCGCCAGCGGCAACCGATAAAATCCCACTATCGCACCGACCGTTTCGCCGCTCGCGTTCATAAACGTCTGCGGCTGCGCCAGCAAAACCGTGCGACCGTTTCGTTCCACCCGCGCGACCTGCGACTGAAACTTTTTTTCGGTCATCCACGACGCCTTCCACCGTTCCGCAAGCCGTTCCACCAGTAAAAAACCGATGTTGTGCCGCGTCCGGGCGTATTTGGCGCCGGGATTTCCCAACCCTACGATGAGATATAAATTCTCCACGGCCGGGTCGGGTGAAGCGGCCAAATTCTCTTCGGCCGCCTAAAAAATTACTTCTTCTTCTCGGCCTTTTTCTCCGCGCCCTTGTCGGCTGCCTTGGCAGCGGGAGCAGCGGCTTTATCGCCAGCCTTCGCGGCCGGAGCAGCGCCGTCTTCCTTCTTCTCCTTGATCATTTCGACTTCAGCCGAGCCAGTGGCACCCGCTTCAGCAGCGGCGGTCTCAGCGGCTTCGGTCACCGGCGCGGCGACGGCGATGACGGAGATGTGTTTGTCGCCGAGGATCTCAACGCCTTCCGGCGCCTTGATGTCACCGATGTGAATCGCCTGGCCGATTTCGAGGGCGCTGACATCCACATGAATGACTTCCGGCAAATCTTTCGGCAATGCGCGCGCGCGAATCTTGAACAAAACGTGTTCGAGAATGCCGCCGCCGTTTTTCACACCTGTAGCTTCGCCGACGGTTTCGACCGGCACCATGATCGAAACTTTTTCGTTCTCGGCGACTTCATGAAAATCCACATGCAGCACCTTGCCGCTCAAGGCATGATGCTGGACTTCCTGCACCAGCGCGAGGCGCTTGGGCCGGGCATCGTCCTTGACCGCGAGGTCAACCAGCAGGTTTTCCGAGGCGGAATGATGAATCAAATCGTCCAATTCCTTCGAGGTGACTTCGAGGTTTTGGGGCTTTTGCTGGCGGCCATAGATCACGGCGGGGATGCGGCCGGTATCGCGAAGTTTTTTGGAGCCACCGCGACGCGCCTGCGTGCGGGGAAAGGCATTCAATAATACAGATTTCATTTTTTAAATCGGCTTGGCGAACGCACTAACTCGTGCGCCCGCCTTTAAATTCAAACAGCGAAGTGACTGACGAATTACTATGAATTCGGCTGATGGCTTCGCCCAGCAACCCCGCAACTGACAAGGTATTAATCTTTATCCCGTCAATAGCGGGGCGTAGGACAGTATCAGTTGTGATTAATTCGTCAATATTTGATTTTCGCAATCTTTTGATGCCCACTTCATTCAAGATCGCGTGGGACACACAGGCGTATATCTTCTTGGCGCCCTTCTTCTTAAGCAACGCGGCGGCAGTCGTTAAAGTGCCTGCCGTTTCGGTCAAATCATCCACCATCAGTACGTTTTTACCACGGATTTCGCCAATAACCGTCATGGATTCAATTTCCATCGCATTCTTCCGCCGCTTGGCCACGATGGCGAGGTCCGTCTCCAAAACCTGCGAGTAGGCATGCGCCATTTTCAAGCCGCCCACGTCCGGGCTGACGACCAGCAAATCCTTGATCGCTTTTTTCCTGAGGTAATCATACATCACCGGCGCGGCGTAAAGATGGTCCACTGGAATATCGAAAAATCCCTGTATCTGCTGCGCGTGCAAATCCATCGTAAGAATGCGATTCGCTCCGGCGGCAACGATGAGGTTCGCAACCAATTTCGCCGTGATCGGCACGCGCGGCTGGTCTTTGCGATCCTGACGCGCGTATCCGTAGAACGGCATCACCGCCGTGATGCGCGAGGCGCTCGCCCGCCGCAACGCATCAATCATGATGAACATCTCCATCAAATGATGGTTCGTCGGCGGCGAAGTGGATTGGATGACGAACACGTCCTCCCCGCGCACGTTCTCCTCGATTTTCACGAACGTCTCGCCGTCGGGAAACGAAGTGACCGCACACTTGCCCAGCTCGAGATTGATCGAGGCGCAAATGGATTTTGCCAGTGGCAGATTCGAAGTGCCGCTAAAAATTTTCACATCGCAATTAAATTGTTACAAGCTGCCGACAAAAAAAGCCACCGGCGACGGTGACTTTCGAAAAAGGTTGGAACACTCTAACGATCCACCCCGCCCGCGCAAGCGCAATCGTAAAAATCATCGGCCATCGTTCCTGACGAGCCGCAGTTTTAGCCAAAATTTCCAGGAACAACAAAATGTTTTAAAGCGCGCTAGGGCGGTGCTGCCGCATCGCCGAAGTCCCGCCAGGAACGACAGATACCTGCCCAGCAATTTATTTGCTGGGTTGAAATCCCCTTCAAACCAAGTCCGGTAAAAGACGAAATTACCTTTTCGTGAAACCAAACCAATTCCCCTAGAGACACAACCCAAAAACCATCCCATCTCCTCCGCATCCTCAAAAAAATCACATCCAAAAAAATTTCTTCCCATCCCCCTTTTGCGCCTTTGCGTTCTGCGTCTCTGCGTCAAAAAGCCCGACCCCAAATCGTTACCCGCATCAATATCCCCGCTTGCCAACCGCAGCCCCGGTTTGTTTAATGCTCCCCGTGTTACAACAGCAAACTATCGGCCGCCCAGTGTCTTTTTCCGGCATCGGTCTCCACAGCGGCAACCGCGTTAACATGACCTTTCTACCGGCTGCCCCCGGCGCGGGCATCCGCTTCCGCCGCGTTGACCTCGAAGGCAAACCGGAGATCGAAGCGCGCGTCGAAAATGTTGTCGAGACCAACCGCTCCACCACCATCGGCAAGGGCAACACCAAAATCCACACCGTCGAACACGTCCTCGCCACCTTCGCCGGTTTCGGCATTGATAACGCCATCGTCGAACTCGACGCCAACGAACCGCCTATCGCCGACGGCAGTGCTCGCGAATATTGCAAGATGATTGACAGCGCCGGCCTCGTCGCCCAACCCGAGCGGCGCGAAGCCTACACCGTCACCGAGCCGATCGAATTGCAGATGGGCGAGACCGAGATGGCGTTGTTTCCCAATGACGTTTTCAAACTGACCTGCACCAGTTCCGACAAACACGGACGTTTCACCCAAATGTTCAGCGTCGAGATTTCCCCGAAGACCTGGGAACGCGACCTCGCGCACGCGCGCACTTTTTGCTTTTACGAGGAGATCGAATACCTCATCAAGAACGGCCTCATCCGCGGCGGCAGCCTCGAGAATGCCGTGGTCGTTCGCGACGATGCCGTGCTCACCACCGAACCGCTGCGTTATCCCAACGAATTCGTCCGCCACAAGATGCTCGACATCCTCGGCGACCTTTCGCTGATCGGCCGTCCATTGTGCGGACACCTGATCGCCGTCAAACCCAGCCACTCGGCGAACTGCGAACTCGCCCGCCTCATCACCGCGCAAATGCGCAAGCCGCTCATCAGCGCGCAAATGTTTTCCCCCCCGGCCGCGCCCGAACCCGCTGCCGCGCCGACTCCCATCAAACTGGAGGACGGCATGTCGCTCGACATCACCCAGGTGATGAAAATCCTGCCGCATCGTTATCCTTTCCTGATGGTGGACAAGGTCACGAAAATCGTTGGCAACAAAATCACCGCCATAAAAAACGTCAGCGTGAACGAGCCTTTTTTCCAGGGCCACTTCCCCGAGCACCCCATCATGCCCGGCGTATTGCAACTCGAAGCCATCGCGCAGGTCGCCGGAATCCTCACGCTTCAACGCGCCGAAACTTTCGGCAAACTCGCCTATTTCATGTCCGCCGAAAGTGTTAAATGGCGCAAACCCGTCCGCCCGGGCGATACCATCGTCATCGAAGTGGAACTTTATAAATCTCGTGGAAAAATCGGCAAAGCCCGCGGCGTTTGCCTCGTGGACGGAGAACCCGTCAGCGAGGCCGACGTGACTTTCATCCTTATGGATGCCTAGAGTGACGCAATGGAAACCATTCATCCCTCTGCGGTCATTCATCCGCGCGCACAAATCGGCGCAGGCTGCCTCATTGGCCCCTACTGTGTCATCGGCGAAAATGTTTCCCTTGGCGAAGGCTGCAAACTGCATTCGCACGTCGTCATTGATGGCCACACCCGCCTCGGCGCGAAAAACGAGATTTATCCCTTCGCCAGCATCGGCCTAAAGACGCAGGACTTGAAATGGAAAGGCGGCATCACCCGCACCGAAATTGGCGATCAAAATACCATCCGCGAATACGTCACCATTCATAGCGCCACCAGCGATGGCAACGTCACCCGTGTCGGTTCGCACAATAATCTTTTGGCATACTCCCATGTCGCGCACGATGTCACCATCGGCAACCACGTCATCATGTCAAACGTCGGCACGCTCGCCGGCCATGTCACCGTGGAGGATTACGTCATCCTCAGCGGGCTCGCCGCCGTCCATCAATTTTGCCGCATCGGAAAAATGGCCATCATCGGCGGCTGCTCAAAAGTCGTGCAGGACGTTCCCCCCTTCATGCTCGCCGACGGCAACCCCGCCGAAACCCGCACCGTCAACAAAGTCGGCATGGAACGCCACGGCATCGCCGAGGAAGTCCAGACCGCCATGCGCCAGGCCTACAAAATTTTATTTCGCGAAGGCCTCACCATCCCCAACGCCGTCGCGCGCATCGAAAAAGATTTGCCCAAATCCCCCGAACTGGACCACCTCCTCCAATTCGTCAAAACCAGCGAACGCGGCATCAGCAAATAAGCCCGCATACCATATCCATTAGGACGCCGCTGCCGCGCCGGTAACATCTCCCAACAGATGCGCACTCAAAAAATCCCCATCGCCCTGGCCATCGCCGGTTCCGACAGCGGCGGCGGCGCAGGCGTGCAGGCCGACCTCAAAACTTTTGCCGCGCTCGGCGTTCACGGCACGAGCGCCATCACCTGCCTCACCGCGCAAAACCCCGCGCGCGTTTCCCGCATCGAACCGTGCAGCCCGCTCATCATCCGTCGGCAAATCGAAACCGCCTTCGCCAAACTTCCTCCCGCCGCGATCAAAACCGGAATGCTTTTCTCCGCCGAAATCATCCGCGCCGTCGCCAGTTGCTTGAAGCAACGTCCCAATGCGCTTCTCGTCATTGACCCCGTGATGATTTCCACCAGCGGTCGCCGTTTGCTGAAGCCTGACGCGATGAAAGTTCTCCAGCAAAAACTTTTTCCCCTCGCCTCGCTCATCACCCCCAATCTTGACGAAGCCTCCGTGCTCCTCGGCGCGCCACTCCGTTCGCTCGATGACATGCGCAAAGCCGCCCGCGAACTTCATCGCCGCTTCGGCTGCGCCACACTCATCAAAGGCGGCCATCTCCCCAACGCCACCCGCGCCACCGATATTCTTTTCGATGGCAAAAAAGAATTGCGGCTCACCTCACCGTTTATTCCGGGACTGCGTTTGCACGGAACCGGCTGCACTTATTCCGCCGCCATCACGGCGCATCTCGCGCTCGGCGCATCGTTGCCACAAGCCGTCATGCGCGCGAAGCGTTACATCACCCACGCCATTCTCCACCGCCAAACTGCCGGAGAACATACGGTGTTGAATCACTTCCATTGAAGGAACGACACCGATGGGCATTACAAAAATGGTGCTTTTTTCCACCCCTCCCAACCGTAACATTTTGACCGCTGCGGCGTCTTTGAAATCAGATGGATTGTTCGCCGTGCTGGACAAAACGCCCAATGCGAATCGGACGCTCCATTAAATGAATAAATAAAAATAGTAAGTCCGTCTAAACAATAACAACTATGAAAAGGTCAACTTGGTTAAAGCCGGTATTGCTCCTCGCCAGCGCGTCTTTGCTTGCCACTGGTTGCGTATATCGCCGGGTGGTTTACACGCCTCCACCCCCACCGGTCGCCGGCGAAGTCGTTGTGCCTGCCGCGCCGCCGCCCCCGGTCGTCGAAAGCGTCACAATTACACCGGCTCCCGGATACGTCTGGGTCGCGGGCGCGTATAGCTGGGAGGGACGATGGGTCTGGGAACCCGGTCACTGGGCACACCCGCCGCGTCCGGGCGCAGTCTGGATCATAGGCGGATACGCGTATCGCGGTGGACGCCACGTTTGGGTGCGCGGCTACTGGCGGTAAATCAATCGAAGTTTTTTCCCATCGGCTTTCGGGTTCGCGCGAAAGCCGTTTTACTTTTTCGCTTCCTTGGTTTCAACGGCCTTTGTCTGCGCTGCCTGAGCCGCCGGTTCATTTTCCCAGCCGCGCGAAATGTCCAGCTTCGGCAGCGCCTTTTGCAATTCCAGCGCGCCCTTGTCAGTCACCTTTGTCTGCCACAAATAAATATGCCGCAGATTCGCCAGCCCCTTGAGCGATTCCATTCCTGCATCCGTGACGCTCGTCGCATACAGATTCAGATAAACCAAATGCGACAGTCTCTTCAGATGCGCGAGTCCCGCATCGCCAATCTGCGTTTGCTCCAAATGCAGTGTCACTAAATTCGTGAGCCCGCCGATATTCTGCAAACCCGCATCAGACACTTTCGTCCCCGAAAGATTCAACCCCACCAAACTCGGAATGCTTTTCAAAACCACAAGATTCGCATCCGTCACGTTCGTCCCGCGTCCGCGAAAACTTATTTCCCGCCACGTCAGGTTCGTCGCCAGCGGACGCACCATCACTCCCATCGCCTCGACTTTCGCCATCGCCGCCGTTTCGTCCGGCGATGCCTTCACCGGCGTCAAACTCGCGTAAGGAGAAACTTCCGCCGTCGCCTCGGCCGCCTTCGCGATGATCGTCTCCGGCCAATTCGCGCCCTCATTGATCCAATCGCGTATGAGGTCGGTTTGTTTCTTCGTCAGCAAATCGCCCTTGCTCGGCATCACGTCGTCATCACCTTCCGGCAAAGTGATGCGCCGATACAAATCGCTCTTGTCCGCGTATCCCGGAATGAGTATCACGCCCTCCTTGCCACCCTTGAACGCCGCCGCCTTCGAGTCCAGCCGCAATTCGCCCTTTTGCTTGTCCGGCCCGTGGCACTTGAGGCACGCGTCCTGGAAAATCGGCGCGATGTCCTTTTCAAAATCAACCGCTGCTCGCGCCGAAATCACCGCGCCCGCCAATCCTGCCAACGCCATTGTTAAAACTAATTTTCGCATCACGAATTATTTTGCCGGCGTCGCCATCGGCTTCATCGTCATCGGATCGCGCAACGGCAATTCCTTCACCGGCCCGCTCGTCAACTCCTGCAGCGTCATCGGATGATCCGGCAGCTTCATGGAAATGTCGGCCTTGTTGCCCACAATCAAAATCACCGCCTTGTCCGGCGTCAGGTATTTTTTCGCCACGCGTTCCACGTCATCTTTCGTGACCGCCTCGATGTGCCGGCGATAATTGCGGAAATATTCCGGGTCACGCGCGTAACGGCCGGTGAATTCGTCCTGCGCGAAAATCGAAGCCACTTGCGCCTTCGTCGCGAAGTTATGCGGAAACCGGTCAATGTAACCGTGCTTGGAGGTGTTCAATTCCAGATCGCTCGGCGGCGCTTCCGCCAGTTTTTTCATCTGCTGCAATACGATCGAGGCCGCATAAGTCACCGTGCGCGACTTGGACTGATAACCCGCCGTGAACCGCGACGGAGAATAAATGCCGCCGGGAAAACTCGAATAAGCCGAATACGCCAGCCCTTCGTCCGAACGCACGCTGCTCATGATGCGCGAAGTGAATCCGCCGCCGCCAAGAATATCATTCATCACCTGCACCGCGTAATAATCCGGGTCTTGCCGCATGATGCCCGGCAAAAGAATGGACACGCGCCCCTGGTTCACGTCTTTATCCACAATATATACCCCAGGCGATGCCAGCACCGTGTTCGTCGGAATCGGTCCCGGCTTCTCGCCCTTGAACGGCCAATCCGCAAACAGCGTTTCCAGTTTTTTGGTCATCTCGGCGCGGTCAAAATCACCGCTCACCGCCAAAATAAAATTGTCGGGATGAAACCATTTTTTGTGAAACGCTTCGATGTCTTCGCGCGTGATGCTGTTGATCGAGGCCTCGGTCGAATAATGGTTCTCAAAGAAGTCGTCGCCATTCGCCAGGAATCCATATTCGCGCCCTTCGATGCCTTCCGAATCGTCATTGCGCTGTTTCATGTCCAGCAAAATCTGCTGTTTGCGCAGCGCGATTTTGTCATCCTGAAACCGCGGCGTCGTCAGCACGTCGCGCAACAGACCCAGCCCCTCATCCAGGTCCTTGGTGAGCAAATTCAAATTCACCGACCCCTGCGTTTCGCCTACGCCTGAGTTCAACTGCGCCGCCAGAAACGCAAGCCGCTCCTCCAACTCCTCCGCCGACTTCGCCTTCGTCCCGCCGCGCACCAGCAGGTAACCCGTCAACCCGGCCAGTCCTTCCTTGCCGGCCGGCTCAAGATAAGTGCCCACGCGCACCAGCACAGAAATGTTCACCAGCGGCAGCGTGCGGTCGGGCACCACGTACGCGATCGGGCCGCTTTTTAATTCAACGCGATAGAACGATGGCGAAGGCGGCTCATAAACCAGCGGTGGATATTTCAATTCCTCCGGCCGACGCACGATGCCGTCCTGACTGGGCGATTGTGCCTGCGAAATCAATGTGACCATCGCCATCGCCGCCGCCAAAATGGAAGTAAAACGCAAGGTTCTCATTTCGCTTCCTCCTCTTTTGCCGCGCCCGCTTTTCTTGTGAAAATGCTCACCACTCGATTTTCTTTCGTAAAATATTTTTTCACCACCCGCTGCACGTCTTCCGCCGTCACCGCCTGGATTTTCGGCCCCTCGTCATTTATCTCCCGCCAATCGCCCTCGCCCTCGCTATGGATCAACTGGTAGAGAATGGCCATGTTACCCGACAGCTTTCGGTATTCACCTGCCGCGAATTCGTTCTTCACCTTCTGCAATTCCTCCGGCGGCACCGGAGTCTGTTTCAATTTGTCCAGTTCGTCATAAATCCCGTGTTCCACGTCCTCAGGTGTTTTGCCTTCCGCGGCTTCACCGCTGATATCAAAAAGTCCCGCCCATTTCTTCGCGTCCGGTCCGGCTTCCACCGAAGTCGCCACTTTTGAGCCCAGCACCAGCCCCTTATAAAGCCGCCCCGTCCGCGTCGAAAGCAACTGCGCCAGCACCCGCAAGGCCGGCTCATCCTTGTGTCCGAAAGGAACCGCATGCCATTCTATATCCACTTGTGGATTCGCCTCGGCCTCGGCATACATGCGCTTCTCCGCAAGTTGCTTCACCTCGATCGTGATCACATCCGGCGGATTCTTCCGTCCCGCTGGAATGCGCTCGAAATATTTCTCCGCCAGTTGAACCGCTTCGTCAGTCTTAAAATCTCCCACCAAAATCAGCGTGATATTTTGCGGCGAATAATAAATGGAATAAAACTCGTCCGCCTGCGCCTTCGAGATGGATGAAATATCCGACGGCCACCCGATCACCGGCCAATGATACGATGCCGATTCCCATGTCATCGAATTGGCTTCCTCTTCAAATTTTCCCAGCGGCGTTGAATCCGTGCGCATGCGGCGCTCTTCAAACACCACGTCGCGCTCCGCGTAAAATTCGCGGAAAATCGGCTTGCGAATGCGCTCCGACTCCATCCACATCCAAAGCTCAAGCTTGTTCGCCGGCACGCTCACGAAATACGCCGTCATGTCTTCCATCGTGAAGGCGTTCATGCCCGAAGCTCCATTCGCGCTGTAAATTTGGTCGAATTCATTTTTGACCAAAACCTTGCGCTCCTCCTGCACCAGTTCATTGAACTTTTTATTAAGCTCATTCCAGCGCGGCGTCTTATTTTCCGGCTTCATCAAATCGTCAATCTCGCCCCGGCGATACTCCGCGCGCATCTTTGCTTCCTCCACGCGCATCTGGTCCCGCACCTGTTCCTGTTCGGCAAGAATTTCCAGGTCCTTTTTATAATCCGTCGTGCCGATGGTTTCCGTCCCCTTGAACATCATATGCTCGAACAAATGCGCAATGCCTGTGATGCCTTCGCGCTCGTTCGACGAACCCACATGCGCCACCCAGCCGCCCGCCAGCGAAGGTTCGTCATGCCGCTCGACCAGCAACAGCTTCATGCCGTTCGAGAGAATTTTTTCCGTGACCGGAACTTTTTGCGCGTGCAGCGGCAAAAGAAAAGCCGCTTGAAGCAGGCCGGCGACAACCAGCCAGCGCCTGCCGCGTGATGTGAGTCGGGAAGAGCTTTCAAACATATGAGTTATCATCGGTTTGAAAGATAGATTAATCCAACACCGTTCAAGCGCAATCCAAAATCAACCACCAAATCCCTCCAACGTGCATCTCCTCACCGTTCTTAAAATTGCGCGCCACCCCTCCAAGCACGAAGTCCTGGGGGATCGCACGCGTCCCGCGTGCAGTGGCCGGCGTCCCGCCGACCACCCCTTTATTCATCTCTCTCTATCAATAATTACCTAAATCAAACTGACGGTCGAGACGCTCCGTCAGCACACACGAAAAACGCGTATGTTCCGCCCCCTAACCACTCCCTTTCTTCTCTCTGCGCCTCTGCGTCAAACCAAAAAACAACTGCCCGCACCCCCCTCTCCGCGTCTCCGTATCTCCGCGGTTCAATCCCCGCTCAACCAAAACTCATTGCCCATCGCACACGCAGGCGATACCGTGAACCTTCATGAAGGTTCTCATAGACCATCAGAACCCGTTTCTGCTGATGCACGGCGGCCTGCAAATCCAGATCGAGCAGACCAAAGCCGCCCTCGACGCCATCGGCGTTGACACTGAATTTTTGCGCTGGTGGGATCCTTCCCAACGCGCCGACGTCATCCATTTTTACGGACGCCCCAGCGGCGCCTATATAGATTTCGCCCATCAAAAAGGCATCAAGATCGTGATGCTACATCTCCTCACCGGCCTTGGATCGCGCGCCGCGTGGAAGCGGCGTGTGCAAAAAATCGTCACCAGCGCCGGCATCAAAGCGTTGCCCGGCCTCGCCGCCGCTTATAAATGGGATGCCTATCGCTCAGCCGACGCGTTGATCGCTAATACCGCGTGGGAAAAATATTTGATGCACGATAATTTCGGCGTGCCGCTGGAAAAAATCCACATCGTGCCCAACGGCGTCGAGGAAGTTTTTCTGCGTAGCGCCCCCGTCGAGCGCGGCGAATGGCTCGTATGCACTGCCACCATCGCTGGACGCAAACGCGTGCTCGAACTCGCCCAAGCCGCCGCCACCGCGCAAACTCCGCTCTGGATCATCGGCAAACCCTACGGCGAAAATGATCCTTACGCACAACAATTCCTTACCTTCGCCAAACAGAATCCAAAATTCATCCGTTACGAAGGCCCCGTCAGCGACCGCGGCGCGCTCGCAAAAATTTATCGCGCCGCCCGCGGCTTCGTTCTTTTGAGCACGATGGAAACGCGCAGCCTCTCTTCCGAGGAAGCCGCCGCTTGTGAGTGCCCGTTGTTCCTGAGCGACCTCCCCTGGGCTCGCGATGTCTTCCACGAACAGGCCGCGTATTGCCCGGCGGATTCCTCACCCGCCCAGATCGCTCCGCTGCTGAAGAAATTTTACGACGAAGCTCCGTCACGTCCGAAACCGGCTAAGCCCAAATCCTGGACCGAAGTCGCCCACGAATTTCGCGCGGTGTATGAATCCGTGCTCCGCTAAAACGCCCGGTTTAATTCACGCGCTGCGCCCCAGCACTTCACGATAAATTTCCACATGCCGTTGCGCGATGACCTTGGGATGATAACGCTCCTTCATCGTTTCCAGCGCGCCGCTCGATTTGGGAAAACCTTTTCGCACCCATTCGGCCATGCCCGCCGTCAAACCATCCCAATCCTCGCCGTCAAATAATTTCGCGCCGGGAATTCCTTCGCTGATATCAATGATTCCCCCCAGCCGCGCGCCGAAAAATGCCAACTCCCGCGCCAGCGCCTCCGCGACGACCAGGCCAAACGCCTCTTCATTGGGGAAATGCACGAGCCCGTGCGCTTCGTCGAACATCGCGACCAGTTCCGCAGTGGATTTTGTGCCGAGATATTTCGCATAACCCGCCGTTTCCGCCTCACGAATCTGTTCCAAAAACTTGACCGCATACTCGTTCTTCGGATGCGCGCTGCCCACGAATTGGAATTCAATATTGAGCCCCTGTTCATGCAATCGCCGCGCCACCTGTAGCAAGTCCATCTGCCGTTTGCGTTCCGTCACCACGCCCACATTGATAACCACGCACTTGTCCGTTCGCGCGGCGCGGCGCGGCGCGTCAAAAAAATATTCGCGGATGGGATTTGCCACCCGCCACGTTTTTGCGGCGCGCGGCGCTACAAGGCTTTCAGTGTAAGCGGAATTGCAGAACACCCCGCCTGCGCGTTTTAACGTCACATTCTCCAGTTGTGCGGCCAGCCAGCCGAAGCTCGCCAGCGGCGCTTTGAACAGCCGCGCCAGTTCCGCCATATTGCCGTGAATCGTCACCACGTTCGGGAACTTTGAGAAAACCGTGCTGATGGAACATTCGCGCTCCGTCCCCTGACCGTGCACAAGGTCCGGCTTGATGGCTTTCAATTTGCGGCGCACCGCGCGAACGCAACCCTGATACGACGTCCGCATCCATCCGATTTTTGGCACGTATAAACTGTGAAAAAAAATGTTGTCCGCAAGTTTCTCCGGCGACTTCATCGGCTTCTGCGTGCAGGAAACCACGTGCATTTCCAAATCGCGCAGCCCCGCAAAACCCTGCATCAGAGCTTCGGGCGCCGCGCCAAAATGCGGAACCGTTTCCGCATAACTGTGAAAATGTTCGCGATTGTCGGTCGTCACCAGGGCAATCTTCATCTCCTGCAACCTAACAAGCGCACCGCGCCGAGTTAAGCAAATAAAGTTAAAACCCCCGCGCGAAAGCCTTCATCCCGCGCTTCGCCAAATCTTTTTCTACGAACGTCGAAATGCTTTTTCGTACAACTCAACATGGCGTGCCACCATTTGTTCCACCGTCATGCCCTTGTCCAAAATAGACGCCGCCCCGCGCCTGCCATATTCCGCGCGCAGTCCCGGATTCGACATCAGCCGCGCCAGCGCGCGCGCCATGCCGCCAGCGTCGCCTTTATTCACCAACAACCCCGTCCGTTCATGCTCAATCAATTCAGGAATGCCGCCCACGCGCGTGCCGATCGCCGGGCAACCCACGAACAAAGCCTCCTGCAACGCCAGCCCCAGCGCTTCCTCATTTGAAGGCTGCGCGTAAACGCCGGCGCGGCGCATCAACTCCATCGCGTCTGTGCGTGCGCCCAGCAATACGATGCGGTCCGACAATCCCGGTCTTTTGGAAATCTCCCGGATTTTTTCCGCCGCAGATTCTTCCAGCACATCCCCCGTGAGCCACAGTTTCCATTCAGGAAATTGTGCCGCAATTTCTGCGAACGCTTCCACCAAAACCGGTTGCCCTTTGCGCCAGGCAATGTGTCCCACATTTAAAATAATCGGCTCGCGCGCCGGCGGCTCAGGTGGCTGCGATTGTGCCCGCAAACGCGAATGATATATCTGCGAAAATTTTCTGCGCACCGGCGCGTACCACTTTTGCAACTTTTTCAAGTCATGCTGCGATACCGCGATCTCCCGTTGCACGTTCGCGAGAAATTGCATCTTGCCCGCCCACGCCAGCGGCAGCATGGCGAGCTTGAACCACAGCGGTTTTTGCGGCCCGCAATAACCGAAGAGCAAGCTTACCACCAGATGCGTCGTCGAAAAAACCGGTATGCCCAATTTGTTTACGAAAGGAATTGGGCTATGTCCGGGAAAACGGTTGCCCCAGCCGTAATTGCCACCCGAATGGAAATGCGCAAGCTGGCATCCATGTCGCGACAAGTTCTCGGCAAGGGCTCGCGAGTTTCGCGGCGAAACCTCCCTTGGATTCCATATAATTTGAGCGGAAATTATTTTTGCCAGCGGATGTTTTTGCACATCTTCCACCTTGTCGGGCGAAACAAGTATGAGGTCATAATTTTCATGCAACCCCTCCAATAAAGTTTCCACCAGCACGCTCACCCCGCCGCGGAACGCGATCGGGTATTCGAGGCACAGGGCAATTTTTTTTCTCTCGGGCATGAATCAATGGCCACCGCAGAACCATTCTTGATTGGTTCTGCGATAAGGCAAAAAACTAACCGCTGCTTCCGGTGGAAAAAAGCTTAATATCTTTACCGCTGCGCATCGAATATGATTACCTTTACCCACTGTCGGAACTGGCAGCGATTTTTTTATGAGATCAGGGAATCGAAATACCCTTTACATATTTGTTCTTGCGTCGGTTCTGGTCGCGCTCGCGTCTCGGGCAGACGACATTCCCTCGCAAATTTGGGAAGCCTTCATCGGGCAGGAAGTGGACTCCTCCCCCGCCATTGCGAGCGACGGAACGATTTACGTCTCGGCCAGTGGTTACATCGGCTTTTCCGATATGTCGGGTGGCAAACTCGCCGCCTTCACGCACTCAGGCAAAAGAAAATGGATGTTCAAAACCAGTTCCGACATCAAGTCCTCGCCCGCGATTGGTGACGATGGCACAATTTATTTTGGCAGCCGCGACCGCCGGTTGTACGCGCTGAATCCCGCTGGCGAAAAAAAATGGTCGTTTGAAACCGGCTCATGGGTTGACGCCTCGGCTGCCATCGCCAAGGACGGCACCATTTATTTCGGCGGTTGGGATACGAACTTCTACGCGTTGAATCCCGACGGAACCAAAAAATGGATGCTTGCGACTGGCGGTCCCATCGAGTCCTCCGCCGCTATCGCCAAAGATGGCACGATTTATTTTGGATCGCACGACCGGATTTTCTACGCGCTGAATCCCGATGGCAGCACGCGATGGAAATTCCCTACCGGCGGCGCAATCCTTTCATCACCCGCCTTGGACGTCGCCGGAAATATTTATTTCACCTCGACGGACGGAAATCTTTACGCACTGAATCCCGATGGTTCCAAAAAGTGGAGCTTGTGGACGGGTGGAATCGAAACCCCTTCCCCAGTTCTCGATGGCGACGGAAATATTTACCTCGGTGTAAATAATATGTTTTGGGGAATCAGCAGCACCGGTAAAAAGAAATGGGACTTCGGCCATCCCACGATTTATGGCGCCGCCACGATTGCCGCCGATGGAATGATTTTTTTCTGTGGTATAAACGAGGGCGCCGGAGTCCTGTATGGTTTCACTCCCGACGGAATCAATAAAAGCTATATCAGCCTGAATGGCGAAGCAAAAAGTTCCCCCGTGATTTCTGAAGACGGCACTATTTATGTCGGCGCTTATTATTTCCACGCGCTCAAACAAAATATAAAACCCGCCAAAACCGGCTGGCCAAAATTTCGCGGTGGCCCCAAACAAACCGGACGCGCCGACCTGGATTAGTTTTCGCTCCAGCGTCCAAGGCATCGTTTCAAATCGAGGATTTTGTTGAATTTCCTCTCCCTGCGGTTACTTTGCAGCACTTATGACGAAGTGGCTCAACTCTATTGAATCGGTCATCGCGGACTTGCGCAAAGGCCGCATAGCGATCGTGGTGGATGACGAAGACCGCGAAAACGAAGGCGACCTCATCATGGCCGCCGAATGCGCTACCGCCAAAACGATCAATTTCATGGCGCGCTTCGGGCGCGGTTTGATTTGCGTGCCCGCCACTTCCGAACGCCTCAAGCAGTTGGGCATCGAGCAAATGGTCGCGAAGAATCGCGAGAGCTTCAAAACTGATTTTCAGGTTAGCGTGGATGCCGCCGCCGGCGTCACCACTGGCATCAGCGCCGCCGACCGCGCACGCACGATTCAAATCATGGCGGACCCCACCGCGCTCCCCACCGATCTCGTACAACCCGGCCACGTGTTTCCCTTGCGCGCAAAACCCGGCGGCGTCCTGCAACGCTCCGGCCATACGGAAGCCGTCGTAGATCTGGTTCAACTCGCCGGCTGCCGCCCGGTCGGTGTGTTGTGCGAAATCATGAATGACGACGGCACGATGGCGCGCCTGCCGCAGTTGATTAAATTCGCGCGGAAACACAAGCTGAAGATTTGCAGCATCGAGGCGTTGATCAAGTACCGCCGCGAACGCGAGAAATTAGTCGAACGAGTTGAGACGGTGAAAATGCCGACCGAACACGGCGAATTCGATTTGCATTTATATCGCTCGAAGGTGGACGGCGAACACCACATCGCGCTCGTGCATGGCGAAGTCGCCGGACAAAAAGATGTTCTGGTGCGCGTCCATAGCGAATGTCTCACCGGCGATGTCTTTGGCTCGTGCCGCTGCGATTGCGGACCGCAACTTCATCACGCCATGCGCATGGTCGCCGAATCGGGCCGCGGCGTGGTCGTTTATATGCGGCAGGAAGGTCGCGGCATCGGGCTCGCACCGAAGATTCGCGCGTATAAATTGCAGGAACAAGGTTATGACACTGTCGAAGCCAACAAAAAACTGGGCTACGGTATGGATCTGCGCGAATACGGTCTCGGTGCGCAAATCCTCGCCGACCTCGGCATCAAACACATCCGCCTGCTGACGAACAATCCAAAAAAAGTCGTCGGCCTGGAAGGTTACGGCATGGAGATCGTCGAGCAGGTGCCGATCAAAATCCGGCCGAACAAACACAACGCAAAATATCTCAAAACCAAGCGCGATAAGCTTGGCCACCTGTTGTAAATTAACGCATGAAAATCTTTGAACTGGACCACGTCGCGCTGCACGTGAAAGACCTCGATGCCAGTTGCAAATTTTACCGTGAGGTGATGCAGTTACAATCGCTGCCGCGCCCGGCGTTCGATTTTCCCGGCGCCTGGTTTCGGCTTGGCGAGCATCACGAGTTGCACCTGATCGGCGGCCGTTCGCAATCCGTGATTTCTCATCGGCAGGGAAATCATTTCGCGTTGCGTGCGGAAAATCTCGACCCGTGGGAAAACCATTTCAAACATATCGGCTTCACGAAATATCTGCGCAAATTACGCCCTGACGGCGCAGGTCAGATTTTTTTCGAAGACCCGGACGGCCACGTGATCGAGTTGTGCGCAAAGTAATCGTTTCGACGGAAATAAATTTATGCTGACTGTAGTGGGTGGAAAAAAAATAAAAATTTCGGGCGGCAACTTTGTCATCGTCGCTTCGCTCTACAACGACCGTTACGTCGGCGCGATGCTCCGCTCGGCACAAGCGGAATTAAAGCGTGCCGGCGCGGCAAAAATCCAAATCGTCCGCGTGCCGGGAGCTTACGAAATTCCCGTCGTCGCCTCGAAACTTGCGCGCACTCAAAGCCGCGAACTTTCCGCAATCATTTGCCTCGGCGTGATTCTGCGTGGTCAAACCGTCCATGCCGAGCATATCGGCACTGCCGTCAGCCATGCGTTAATGGAAATCCAACTGCGCGACGAAGTGCCCGTCATCCACGAAGTATTGCTCCTGGAAAACGAGGAACAGGCGCGCGCGCGTTGCCTCGACAAAAAATTCAATCGCGGCACCGAGGCCGCGCAAACCGCGCTTGAAATGGCGCGGGTAATGCGCTCGCTGGACTAAACTTCGTACGGACAAACGGCCGGCAAAAATGCCGGCCGCAAGTCGTGGAATTTAATTTGTTAGCCGCAATCAGGCCGCCGCAGCGACCGGTGGCGCATTCCGTTTGGCCAAAATCGCCTCCACGATCTTCTTCGCCAATTCCGGTTTTTCCGCCAGCGCTTTTTGCGCCGCATCTTTGCCCTGCCCGATTAGCTCACCCTCGAATTGCAGCCACGCGCCTTTCTTGTCCACCGCGCCGATTTCGATGCCCACGTCCAGGATGCTGCCTTCCTTGTTGATGCCGTGATTGTAGATGATGTCGAACTCCGTTTCCGCGAACGGCGGCGCGACCTTATTTTTCACCACCTTCACCTTGACATGATTGCCCGTCGCATGGCCAGCCGCATCCTTTAGCGTTTCCTTGCGGCGAATATCCAAACGCACGCTTGCATAAAACTTCAACGCCTTGCCGCCCGGCGTCGTCTCAGGATTGCCGAACATCACGCCGACTTTCTCGCGCAACTGGTTCGTGAAAATGCAGGTCGTCTTCGACTTGTTCAAAATCGCCGTGAGCTTGCGCAATGCCTGGCTCATCAAACGCGCCTGCATGCCCATCGTCGCCATGCCCATCTCGCCTTCCAATTCCGCTTTCGGCACTAGCGCTGCAACCGAGTCAACCACGATAACATCCAGCGCATTCGAGCGCGCCAGAGTTTCGCAAATCGTCAAAGCCTCTTCGCCGCTGTCCGGTTGCGAAACCAGCAAGTCGTCGAGATTCACCCCGAGCTTCTTCGCATAAGCCGGATCCAGCGCGTGCTCCGCGTCAATGAACGCCGCGAGGCCACCCATCTTTTGCGCGTTGGCGATCACGTGCAACATGAGCGTCGTTTTTCCGGAAGATTCTGGCCCAAAAATTTCCACCACGCGGCCGCGCGGCAAACCGCCCACGCCCAACGCGAGGTCCAGTCCCAGCGCGCCCGTCGGAATCACTTCGATGCCCACCTTCGCGCGTGCGTCGCCCAGCCGCATGATGCTTCCATCGCCGTAAGTCTTGGTGATGGTGGAGATAGCGGCATCGAGATCGCGCTGGCGCGTGGCGGACACCACCAGGCGGCCATTCTCGCCCACCCGCGTGTCGGGCGCGGCCTTCGCGGCGGTTTTTTCGGAAGTTTTTTCAGCGGATTTTTCAGCGGTTTTTGGCGGCATAGATTGAATTATATTTTGGAAATTATTTTCTGATAAACAGGTTTGATGAGATTAATCGGCTGCTGACGTTAGTCAATCGCCGGTTGGATTTTTCTTTTGCGGCGAGACGTAAATGCCGCGCGGCCAAGCGGGCAATGGCGCGGCGAAAGCGTCGCGCCAGCGGTTTTCGGTTGCATGGTCCCACAAGGGCGATTCATCTTTTTCATGAGCGCATCCTCTCAGGGTGCGTTGGACAATGACTGTCCAAGACAATTTTTTCTCGGAGCGCAAAAAAATTTCTCCCTACTTATCCATCACACAACGAAAACCCGTATTGGACAAGCCGGTGTCCGGCGTGCATTTCATCCGCGCGCTCACGCGATAGCCGGTGCAATAAACATCGCTGCATAAATACGAACCACCGCGTTGCACCCGCTTTTGCGCGCCCGGTTCGTGCGGATCAAAACTGTTGTTCGGTCCCGGAGGATTTTGCGCCGGGCTTTGCGCATAATAATCCGGGCGATACCAATCCGCGCACCACTCCCAAACATTCCCGGACATATCGTAGAGACCGTAACCGTTCGACGGAAACGATGCGACCGGCGCCAGCCCCGCGAAGCCGTCATCGGAAGAATTTTGATTGGGAAAATGTCCCTGCCAAATATTCGCCTGCCACTGGCCATGCGGGTTTTTTTCACTGCCCCACGCATACGGCTGCCGTTCCAATCCACCGCGCGCGGCATATTCCCATTCGGCTTCGGTCGGGAGACGCTTGCCCGCCCAGCGCGCATAAGCCACTGCGTCATCCCAAGCTACTTGCACCACGGGAAATTTCTCACGGCCAACGATAGTCGAGTCGGGACCTTGCGGATGCCGCCAGTTCGCGCCCGGCACATAACGCCACCACGCCAGTTCATTATCCAACGAGACCGCTTCCGCCGGCGCCGTGAAAACTAACGCGCCTGGAACTAACATCTTCGGGTCCGTATCCGGAAAATCTTTTACGCTCGGCGCGCGCTCGGCAACCGTCACATAGCCTGTCGCCTCGACAAATTTCGCAAACTGCTCATTAACGACTTCGGTGCGGTCTATCCAAAAACCATTCACGGTAACCTGATGCACGGGCATTTCATCCGGCGCGCCGTTCTCCGCGCCCATCGAAAAAGTCCCGCCGCGCAGCCAGATCATTCCATTGGTGGAAGTAGCGGGTTTCACGGGCGGCGGCGAATTTGTGGGAATGACGAACGGCGTCGGCTTCCAAGGCGCGATGTTCGTGGACATGGGAACAAAAAAATCCTGCACGCGATTCTCCCGCGTTTGCGTGATCGCGTGCAGCATCCATACCACCCAAAGCATGCCGCCGATCACAAAGGCGCTGATGAAAATCATCGGCCATAGACGCGGATTGGGTTTCGATTCGTTCACGCAAAAATTATTTCACCAGGATACGCAAAAGCCAACAGGCAAATTGGAAAGGACACATCGGCACCTCCCATGTGGTAGCGTGGCGCTGCCGCGTTGCCTCTGAAGGCAAACTTTTTCGGCGTAAAAAATCAGAATCAAATCCGCGCCCGCTTGGAATTCTTCAAAATATTTTCATACGCCGCATTGATTTTTTTAATCTCCTCGTCCGACGGCATCTTCGTGCGCGGCCTCAACCCGGCGGACGCGTCGGGATGATAAATCTTGGCCAGTTGCCGATAGCGCTTTTTCACCGCCGAAAGCGGCGCGAACGGCGGCAAACCCAGCGCGAGATACCACGCGATTTTTTCCGCGCTCTCTGAATCCGCAGGAGCCTCGTCAAAGTTTGGTTCCGATTTGGGTGGCGGTTCCGTCCACGGTGGATCTTCCTCACGCTGCGCCTCGGGAATGCGATTGAGCGCGATGGCTATCTCCCGCCGCAATTCCGGCGATAGCATCACCACGCCATGCCGATGCGTCAGCCAGATGACGCCGGAAATATTTCGCAACTGCGGCAGCAGCCGCACGGCATCCGGCCCGCTGAGTTTGGCGCTCAATTCCTCGATGGGAAATTTGTGCCGCCGGTCAAACAGCCAAAGCAAAATCTCCGCGACGCGCGGCACGTCGCATTGCATCAGCCGCCAGCTTTTTTCCAGGCAATTAATACCCAGCCCACACTGGGCCGGTCCGCCAAGAAAAAATTCGGCGAGAATCAAATACAACGGACGGTCTGCACGGTCATCAGAATAATTGGGGCGAGACCAGCTAATTAACGACGCCATAAAAATCAGCAATACGAGAAATAGGAAAGTCCTCGCCGCCACTGCCAGCGTGAATTTGTCCGACGCCCTCAATTCAATTAGTAGAATGGGGCCGAAAACCACGGCCATGAGGCCGATGCCCAAGGCCAAAAAAACCGCCCCCTCAAGAAATTGCTGCCACGCCTCGCCGCGCAACCGCCGCCGCAGCCACGCGTTCAAACCCAATGCGCGGTCCACCCGCAACGCTTTCGGCCCCGTATTCATGTTGTCCGCTGCCAAACAACGCGCAGGTTACGGCTCCGTGTCCGCCTGTTCAAGCACTTGAAGGATGCGGTCGAACGCGCCAAGGATGCTCGAGTAGTCCATGAGATTCACCGTGTAACGCCCATCGGCGTTTTGCCGCGCAACCGCGTGGCCATCGGCAAAAAGCACGTCGGCAAATTGCTGGTGATGATGCGTGCTCGGCTTCACTCCATATTCGGCAAGGCTCGTTGGGCAAAGAAAAATCGTGTCCACCGCTAGCGCGCGAATCGGCAACCCATTGCGGTTGTCGCCGAGATTGTCCAGTTGCAGGTGCGCTGGCGCATCCACAAAGGCCGGCGTGTCGTGCAGCAAAGTATTTCCACCGTGCCGGTAATAATAACTCGACTGCGCCTGATAAAGCCCGACCTTGCCAAGCTCAGCATCGCTATCGAATGGCTGGTCGCTGCTCGGGCAAAACAAAACCTTCGACTGAAAACTCAGGTAGGGATTAAGCAGCAAACCCAGCCCAACCAGATCGCCATTTTGCAACGAGATCAAACTCGTCGGCGCGCCGGTGGACGGATAAAAATCTGACGGATTAGTATATGGCGGCGCGGTCGGCCCATACGGAATTCTCCCCGACCAATCGCTTGCATACGAATGAATGGCAAGTCCCAGTTGCCGCAAATTTGAGACGCACGCGATCCGCTTGGATTTCTCGCGCGCGGATGCCAGCGCCGGGAGCAATAATGCCGCGAGAATCGCGATGATCGCGATGACGATGAGCAGTTCAACGAGTGTGAACGCCTGGCGCAATCGCCATGAACCATTTATTTGCATCACTCAGTTTCATCCACGCCCGTAATGGCCACTCAAGCCGAGGCGCTCATTCCTGAAGAGACCCGATCGGGCGAGATCCAGGCGTTGGCGGCAACGGTGGCAGCGGCGGCGATATTCCCCGCGACGGCTGCGGCACCTCTAATTGCCGCACCAGGTAGAAACGCTCGTTCACGCTCGCGTTGGTGTCAACGAAAGAAACGCTGCCGGTTTGGCTCATGACCGTCGCGATGTTCGTCCAATTCGCCGACGTCAGGTTCGTGGACGAAAAAATTGCAAACGCCAGGTTCGCGTCACTGACAAGGGTAAATCCGAATTGCCCGCTCTTCTCCGTCGGCTGCGCCAGCGACGTCGGCACGAACTCCGCCAGCCGCACATTATCCAAATCCCACACGCCGCCAACAAACTGCAACTGGGTCGTCGTCTGGATAGCAATGCCAATATTTTTTCCCGCCCACGGATCGGTCGGGCGCACCTGCGGCACGTTGACCTCGTAATCGAGCAGATGGGTCGCATTCGTAAACACATTCGTAAGGTAAGTGACATTGTTCGCCGCAACCGTCACCACATTATTTGACAGGTCACGATAATACAGGCTTAACTCAATCGAAGACCCGTTCGTCAACTGCTCTTCCTGGCTCGTCGTCAATCCCACCGTCAGCGTGTACGCTTTGCCAACTTTGAATTTGCGATTGAACGCATGCGTCGGGATGCCATTCAACCAATCTGTCGAATTCACATCCTGAAAAAACCCCACGCCCGGGTCCGCAAAAATGTATGCCAGTTGATTACCCTCCGCATTATCAATGAAATCCGGCGTGCCCGAGGCGTTGATGAAAAGACCCGTGAGCTGATCCGCGTCTCCGGCGTTCGTCACGCCCGGCACAGCGAATTTCTGCCACGAATCAATCCGCGTATCCACGAATTCCGTCGGCTGCGATTCAAACGAAAAATTCGGGATGCCCGTTTCATTCAACCGGACATTATCCAAATCCCACACACCTCCTATCAACTCTGGCGCGACCGTGCTGGCGAATTTGATGCCGATATTCTGTCCCGCCCACACATCGGTGGCCTTGACCGTCGGCACCTTCACTTTGAAATCAATTAATTGATCCAGATTGGTGAAAATGTTCGTGTCATAAGTCACCGTGGTTTCGCCCACCGTGACCATGTTGCTGAAGGCATCGCGATAATACAGGCTCAACTGAAGCGTGGAACCCTGAACCAATGGTGACTCAGTGCTTGAAGTGAGGCCGACGGTCAGGTCGTAGGCTTTGCCCACGACGTAAGTGGCATTGAACGCATGCGTCGGCAAGCCGTTCGACCAATCGGTGCTGTTGAAATCCTGGAAAATGCCCGCGCCGGGATCGGCAAATATAAATCCAACTTGATTACCCTCGGCATTATTGATGGTCAACGGTGTTCCCGGCGGATTGATGAAAAGCCCGGTGAGTTGGTCGTTATCTTCGGCATTCGTCACGCCCGGCACCGCAAGCTTCTGCCACGAATCAATGCGTGAGTCCGCGAAATCGGTCACTTGCGATTCAAAGGAAAAGTTCGGCACGCCAACCAATTCCGTCAGGCGTACGTTGTCCACGTCCCAAACCCCGCCGATGTCTTGCAGCGGAGTCGTCGCGACTATTTCAATGCCTATATGCTGCCCGGCCCATGCGTCGTTGGTGCTCACCGGTGGAACATTGACATGAAAATCCAGCAAGTGCGTCAGGTCGGTGAACACATTCGTGTCATACGTGACGGTAGTGGACGCCACCGTGATCATGTTGCTCGAAGCCTCGCGATAGTAGAGGCTCAACTGAAGCGTGGAACCGTTCGTCAACGGCTCCTCCATGCTCGTCGTCAGCCCCACCGTCAGCGTGTAGGATTTGCCGGGATTGAACGTCGCGTTGAACGCATGCGTCGGCACGCCGTTCGACCAATCCGTGTTGTTAAAATCCTGGAAAATCCCCGCTCCGGGATCCGCAAAGATAAACCCGATCTGGTTGCCATCGGCATTCCCAATGAAATCAGGCGTGCCCGGAAAGTTGATGAATAGTCCGGTGAGCTGGTCGTTATCTTCGGCGTTCGTCACGCCCGGCACCGCGAGTTTTTGCCACGAATCAATGCGTGGATCGGCAAAATCCGTCAACTGCGATTCAAAGGAAAAGTTTGGCACATAAATATCCGTCGCCGTCGCCGCGCCAACCCATGACAGCAGCATAACGAGAACCAAAATAGCCGCGCGCCAATATGAACGAAAATGAATTTGAATGCCTTGCCAATTATTTTTCAAGTTGTCCTGCCTTCCTTGGATTTTCATTGCGAACCGGGTGAAAGTAAAATTTGTAAATGGAAATATTAGAGCGCGTGCCGCCGCAGCGATGCTGCATAGCCATTGCATAATGCCGGTGGCTTTTGCCCGGCAAAATGAAATGAAAACGTCGGCATGCCAAAAATCTTGGAGAACGGTTTAAACCTGCGCAAGTGAATTTGTGACCATGTCGTTTCTTGCCTCCGTATTTTTCGTCACGGAATATCTTTGATTAAAATATCGTCCGACTCGTATTCCGTCGGCCAATTTTTCACAACCGGTGTCAGAAAATCCCGGTAGGTCACGCGCGGCTGCTTGCTCTGGCCCGGATTGATTTGCTGCAACGCCGTTAGTAATGGCGATTCGCTCACCATGATCAGTTTCGTATAACCAAGCGTCTTCAAGCGATTGAGCGTCTCAGGATTCTCCAGCATCTTCGTGTCCCAGATGGATAATCCCTGCCGGTCCGACAAAATGAATTCCTTCCCGCCCCACCCGCCGCCTTCCATCAATATTTTCTCCGATGGCGTGCTATATTTTTGGATGATCTTGGCCATGTCGTAAGGATACGGGTCAAAGTCCAGCACGACTTTCATCCCCATCAATCCCTGCACCACCGACAAGCCCAGCACGATCGCCACCACCAGCCACATCAGGTTCACCTGCCATTGCGGCGCCAGCGCCAGCCGCTTTTCTCCTTCGCCCGCCGCTTGCGCGCACAGGATCGCGAACGCCGGTGTGAACATGAGATAATAATGCGAGTGATGCAGCACGAGATGGGTGAACACCAGCGTCGTCACGAAACCCGCCAGCAATATCCATTTGGCGAACACGGTTTCCTTGATGAAAAAGAACGCATAAAGAAACAATCCCACCAGCGCGAAACTGCCGAAGCAGCTATTGAGAATGCGCCACCCGCCCTTGAGCCAATTCCCCGGCATGAGCCGGTAATGCAAATCGCCGAAATACCAGAATGACGATTCCGAATTTGACACGCGCAAATCCATCAGAGGAAGTTCCGCCTGCGCCAAACATTTGTTGGAATAATGCGTCCACGAAAAAAAGACCGCCACCACCACCAGGCCGACCGCGCTCAATGCCACCCACGCGCGCACTGAATTCTTATGCCGGGTGGCCAGCAGGAAAAAACAGACCATTCCTGCCGCCATGAAAAATGGCAGTTTGGAAACCGCCGCCAGCGCCCCCGCCGCGCAAGCCAGCACCCACCAAACCACGCCGGGATTCCGCACGAGCTTGACGCCGCAATACAAAAACCAGATCGCCGCCGCGATGGATAATCCGTCCGGACTGGCATTGCCCGCGTAGATAAAAACCAGCGGTTGCGCCAGGAAAAACACCAGCGTCCACCACGCGCAATGTTCGCCGACGAATATTTTCGTCAGGCAAAACAACGGAAATAAACACGTGAAAAAAATCAGTAGCGAAACGACGTTCGCCCAACCGTGCCACGGTCCCATCACCTTGAACGTCAGCGCCGCCAATCCCTGCCACACGGGAAATTCGAGCGGCGTTGGCGTGCCATTCGCATTGAAACCGACGATCACCGGCCGCAGCAAATCAATGTGCCCCTTGTAATATCCCAGCGCCGTGCCCAAATGCTGGTCGCGAAAAACTGGATGGCCCGCGCGCGCGTTTTTAATGTGAAAAACACAACTCGCCAGCGCCAGCAACAGCGCGAGAATCAGCAAATGCAGATTGCTCCAGCCGCCAGCTTCTTTTTTGCCAGTCATCATCGGAGGCATAGACATATCCGAGCGCGATGCCAACGCAAGCCAAAAGCCATTGGTTGAAAAGCCGGCATTCCGCACCCGATTGAAACCCAAACTTGAAACCTACCATCTTCAAATTCCGTACTCCGCATTCCGCACTTTCTCGCGTGACCATCCCTCGATTCCATGTCACCTTGCCTTTGTGACAACCAGCGAAGCCACTGCACTCTTGGAAAAATTTCGCGCCAGCGGCGTCAGCCGTGACGATGTCCTCCGCGCATTTCAAGCCGCGCCCGTCGCGGACCTCGGCTTCGCGCAGGTGGACACTCATCGCGCGCTGCGCAAAGGTTTTCCCGAGGTGATTTTCGGCGCGGGTAAAACGCCGGAGCAAGTCGTCAAAATTGCCGCCAAACTTTTGGAGTCGGAAAAACACGTTCTCATCACCCGCATCACCGATGCCCACGCGCGCGCCGTTCGCAAAACATTTAAACACGCCACGCATCACGAAATGGCGCGCTGCCTCACTATCGAGAAAGAACCTGTGCGCCCGCGTCCGGGAATCATCGCGGTGGTTTGCGCGGGCACAAGTGATTTGCCTGTCGCCGAGGAAGCCGCCGTCACCGCGGAGATCATGGGCAATCGCGTCGAGCGAATTACCGACGTTGGCGTCGCGGGACTGCATCGCCTATTCGGCAAATTGCCTATCATTCAAAGCGCGAACGTCGTCGTCGTCGTCGCGGGCATGGAAGGCGCGCTGCCCAGTGTCGTCGCGGGGCTGGTTGCCAAACCCGTGATCGCCGTGCCCACCAGCGTCGGATATGGCGCAAATTTCGGTGGGCTTGCGGCCTTGCTCGGCATGCTCAACAGTTGCGGCAGCGGCGTGACCGTCGTAAATATTGATAACGGATTCGGCGCGGGTTACGCCGCCAGCCAAATCAACGCCCTTGCATTTTCCCAAAAGCGTGGCAACTCGTAGCAACGATGAAATCTTTGTATCTCGATATTTTCAGCGGCCTCAGCGGCGATATGTTTATCGGCGCGATGATTGATCTCGGCGTGGACGCCGCCGCGCTGGAACACGAACTCAAAAAACTTCGCGTCTCCGGCTACCATCTCCATGTTAAGCGTGCGCAAAAATCCCAAATCGAAGGCGTCAAGTTTGATGTCCATCTGCACGAGCATCACGCGCACGAATCGCACGAACACCACGAGCATGAGCACGCCCATGCGCATCATCATGGCCATGAACATGACCACGACCACACGCACGAACAGGAACATGAACATAACCATGAGGAGCATCGCGATTTTCTCGCCATCAAACAGTTGATCCACACCAGCGCGCTCTCTGCGTGGGTAAAAGAAAAATCGCTGAATATTTTTTATCGCATCGCGGTGGCTGAAGGGAAGATTCACGGTTGTGCTCCCGACAAAGTCCACTTTCACGAAGTCGGCGCGGTGGATTCCATCGTGGACATTGTGGGTGCGTGCATCGCCTTGGAATTGCTTGGCAAGCCTCGCGTTTTTTCCGCGCCCGTCACCGAAGGCACCGGCTGGATCAAGTGCGCCCACGGACGCCTTCCCATCCCCGCGCCCGCCACGCTCGAGATTCTCGGCGCGCGCGGCATCGCCGTTACGCAATGCGAAGAACCGCACGAACTTGTCACGCCGACCGGCGCGGCGATCCTCGCGGAGTTCGCCGAAAGCTTCGGGCCGATGCGTGGACTTGTGGCCAGCCGCATCGGTTTCGGCCTCGGCACGCGCGATAACAAAACGCGTCCCAACGTCGTCCGCGCCATTCTTGGCGAAATCACTTTGACGGAATCCACCGCCGCGCACGATTGGGAGACCGACACCATCGCCATTCTCGAAACCAACCTTGACGACATCAACGCCGAAATCCTCGGCCATTTTGTTGAACAAACTTTGGCTGCCGGCGCGCTCGATGTTTTTCACACGCCGATCCAGATGAAGAAAAATCGTCCCGGCGTATTGCTAACCGTTTTGTGCGCCGCTAACGATGCCGATAAATTCAGCGAACTGATGCTGCGCCAAACCAGCGCCTTTGGCGTGCGCCGCTCGACTGCCGAACGCCGAAAATTGCGTCGCGAATTCATCACCGTCGAAACTCAATACGGCCCTGTCACCGTCAAACTCGGTAAACTCGACGGCAAAATCGTGCAAGCCTCGCCCGAGTACGAATCCTGCCGCAAACTCGCCGAGCAAACCCAGGCGCCGCTGAAATCCATTTACGAAGCCGCACAAAAAGCTTTCAAGCCGGCACATTGATAGATGCAAGCCCTCGCTTCCCAAACTGATTTCGCCACGCTGCTCGAAAAAGAGCGCGCCATCGTTTTCATTTTCTTTCCGTGGTCGGCCAGCGCCGTCGAGTCGCGCGCCGTCGTCGAGGAATGGGAAGATAAAATGGCCGCGCAACCCGACCAAAATTCGTTTGAAGTTTCCGAGCTTTCGCCTGACGAATGTTCCTGGGCCTGGAAATGGCTCAATGAATCGTTGCTCGATGAATACGAAGCCGCGCCCGTAAATGGCAGCGTTGTCTGGCTGAAGCGCGGCTCCGTCGTGGGCCGCGTGGATTTCGCCGCGATGGCCGGAACAAAAGTCCTAGCGCGCACAACCGCCGCCTGTTTCAGCGATGACAAAAACGCCGCCTCGCATTCGAGCTTTAATTCCGAGTTGCTGCAAATTCTCTGCTGCCCGGAAACGCATCAAAAATTGAAACTCGCCCCACGCGCGCTGATCGAAAAATTAAATCAACAAATCAGCGCGGGCCGCGTGCAAAATCGTTCCGGCCAGCCCATCACCGATGCCCTTGACGGCGGCCTCGTGCGTGCCGATGGCAAATTTCTTTATCCCCTGCGCCAAAACATTCCCGTCCTCCTCGTGAACGAAGCGATTCCGCTCGCGGGAATTTAAAAAGCGTCACATCCGCTTTTCATCCACGTCAATAAAGTCCACGAACGTCTGGATGTCATCGCGATGTTCACAGCCGATTTGCTTCTTGCGCATCTTCAAGCGATCCGCCACTTCGCCGGGCTCCTTGCCACGATTGAATATAAATTCGCGAAACGCCGCTTTCTCAGCCTCCGTCTTTTTGATGTGCGCGCGCACCCAGTCGCACACCTGCCCGTCGGTCGCGGAATTTTTTACGACCTCGATCATCTGCTCCGCCGTCACGCCTGCGGCCTTGAGCCACGCGCCATCAAAGCCATTGGTAAAATTTTCCTGGTAATCGGAATGCAATTTGTCCGCGAGATGCAGGCGAATTTTGTCCACGAAACGCGGCAGATAAACCCAGCCGCACATCGTTTCGCGCGGACTGCGGGGAAAAATAAGTTCACTCATGCGCGCAATATTCGACCGGGCTGGCGTTCCTGTCAACTGCGCCCGAATAAAAATTGAAAAGCACGCCATTCAAATACATCTTAGGCGCGATGAACGAAATGGATTTTGATGTGGCGGTGATCGGCGGCGGCAGTGGCGGTTACGCGGCGGCGCGCATCACGGCCAAGTCGGGCTTGCGCACTGCCGTGATCGAGGGCGGCGAAGAAGTCGGCGGCCTGTGCATCCTGCGCGGCTGCATGCCGACCAAGGCGCTGCTTTACGCAGCCTACGTCAAGCGGCTCGCACAACATCCTGAAACCTGGGGCATTCACACCGGCGGCGCCACCGTCAACTTCCCCGAAGTCATGGCCCGCAAAACCGCGATGGTCAAAGAATTCGCGGATTATCGCGCGGGGCAATTAAAGAATGGCGCGTTCAAATTCATCCGGGCGAACGCGCGCTTTCTCGATCCACATAAGCTCGCCCTCGGCACCGGCGAGAAACTTACCGCCAAAAAATTTCTCATCAGCACCGGCTCGACGGTCGCGCCTTCGCCCTTTCCTTTCCTCGACGAACTTGATTGCCTCGACAGTGATTCCGCCTTGAGCCTCACCGAATTGCCCAAGTCCATGATCGTTCTCGGCGGCGGCGCGGTAGCGATTGAATTCGCGCAAATTTTCGCGCGCCTCGACGTGAAGGTGACGTTGATCCAGCGCAGCTCACACTTGCTCCCAAGTTTCGACGAAGATGCCGCCGATGAATTGGCCAAAGTATTTCGCCGCGAAGGCATGACGGTTTACACCGGCACGAAACTCACCGGCGCGGCCCGCAAAACCGGGATGAAGCAAGTCACCTTCGAGCACGATGGCAAAACCGGGACGGTCGAAGCCCAGGAAGTTTTGTACGCGCTCGGACGCATTCCCAACACCGCCTCGCTCGGCCTCGATAAAGCCGGCGTCGAAACTGAAAAACATCGCATCATCACGAGTTCCACGATGCAAACATCGGCGAAGCATATTTACGCGGCGGGCGATTGCACCGGGCCGCACGAGATCGTTCATCTCGCGGTGACGCAGGGAGAAATCGCCGGGCACAATCTCCTGAAGCACGACAAGCCGCGCCACATGGATTATCGCCTATTGATTTCCATCGTCTTCACTGAACCGCAAGCCGCAACCGTTGGCCTCACGGAAAAAGAAGCGAAGAAGAAAAATATTCCTTATGTCACCGCGAGCTATCCGTTCGCCGATCATGGCAAGTCGCTCATCATGGAAGCGAAAGACGGTTTTGTGAAATTGCTGGCCGATCCAAAAACCGGCGAGATCATCGGCGGCGCGTGCATCGGCCCGATCGGCGGCGAATTGATCCACGAAATTGTCGCAGCGATGTATAAGCGCATGAATGTGGCGGAGCTAGCTGCCATGCCGCACTATCATCCCACGCTCATGGAAATCTGGACTTATCCCGCCGAAGAACTCGCTGAAAAAATCCCCGGTTACATTCCTGGATACGTGCCCTTGGATTTTGTCGCCCACGAACGCCACAAAGGCGGCTAACCATTACAAGAGAGGGCGAGCGTCCACGCGAGCCGTAACTATTTCATCGGCGAATAATCCGTCGGAACCATATAAATCGAATTCACCCCGTTTTGCACGGTGAGCGGCCCGTTTTTTTCCGAATCCGCTTTTGCCTTCACCCAATCCGCATCGTCACGAAAAGCTTTCCATGCCGCCGCCGCACCGTCCTTGTCTTTGTGCGCCAGTATATATATGAGCGTTTCGCCCGCGCCGTCCTTTTTCTCCGTCGGCACGAAATAACCCACTTGCGACAAACCATGTTTGTCAAAAAGCGCCGAGGTATGATCGCGAAAACGCGTGAGCAAATCATCCAGCTTACCCGGCGCAGCGTGATAAGTGCGCAATTCAAACAAGCGCGGCGCGCCATTCGCTGACGGTTGCACCACCGGCGAAAAATCCGTCGCGGTCAGAAAAACCGAATCCGCCTTGTTCACCAATCTTCCATTTACCCCGGAAGCTTTTTCTACGGCCTGCCACTCCGGGTCAGCGCCGAACTCCTTCCACGCTTGCCTCCGCGCCTCGCGACTTGGAAAAGCCAGCAGATAAATCAAGACATTGTTTGTATTATCCACCGGAATCCAATAGCCGATGCTCGTCATGTTGTGCTTCGCAAAAATCGCCAGCGTATGATTACGGAACCGCGCGCTCAAATCATCCAGTTTACCGGCGGCGGCGTGATAGGTGCGCAATTCGAAAAATCGCATCTCCTTGTCGGCGGAAAAACCGGTGGCCTGCATCAACGCAAAAGCTGCGAGGCATAAAATGAATTTCATGCGGCGACGCTAGCACTCGCTTATGACGACGGCGAGAAAATTTCACCTCCTGACGGACCGCGAGTCCATGATTCGCAGCAATCTACAATTAAGATTGCCGCGCCAGGCTGATTTGAGACGGCAATCTTCGCGGAAGTTGCTGTGGGTCATAGACCCGCGATCCGCAAGGGCATAAAACTCACGCCGCCGTCGAAACCAGTTGCGTGCCCGGCTGAGCATCCAGGCAATCGCGCACGAGTTGGGCGAGTTGCGGCGCGGCGTACGGCTTCGCCAGAAACGGCCCGCCCGGCAAGCCCGATTCGCGTCCCATGACTTCCGCGCTGTAACCGCTGGTATAAATCACCTTCAAGTTGGGCTGGCGAATTTTTAATTGCCGTGCAAGGTCCGCGCCGCTCAAGCCTTCCGGCATCACCATATCTGTCAGCAACAAATCAATATTGCCGCTCTGCCCGTCCCAAACTTTCAACGCCTCCACACCATTCGCCGCCTCGAGCACCTGATAATGGCAGCTCTGCAAAATCTCCCGCACCCATTCGCGAACGATGGCTTCGTCTTCCACCAGCAAAATGGTTTCGTTTCGGCCGAGCGGAATCGCAGTCGGTTGCGCGGTGGCAGCTTCGGCAGTTTGTTCAACGGCTTTGCTCGCCGGCAAATAAATATAGAAAGTCGTTCCCACGCCGACTTCGCTTTTCACTTCGATCCAGCCCTCGTGCTGTTTCACGATGCCATAGACCGTTGCGAGTCCGAGTCCTGTGCCTTTGCCTACTTCTTTCGTCGAAAAAAATGGTTCGAAGATTCGGCCCAGCGTTTGTTTGTCCATGCCGGTGCCCGTGTCCGCGACGCTCAAGCAAACCGCCTGACCCGCGCGCGCGTCAGGATGCGATTGCGCCTGCACCGCATCCACGTCCACCACCGAAGTCGTGATGATCAACTGCCCGCCTTTGGGCATAGCGTCACGCGAATTCACCGCGAGGTTCATGATCACCTGCTCTAACATGCCGGTGTCCGCCATGAGCATCGGTAACGCCGCTGCGTATTTCGTCTCGACCACGATGTCTTCGCCGAGCAATCGCCCGAGCATGTTCGTCAAATTGCGCAACACCGTATTCAGGTCCAGCGAGCGCGGCTGCAATACTTGTTTGCGGCTGAACATCAGCAGTTGCCGCGTCAATGCCGCCGCGCGGCGTGACGCATTCGTGATCTGTTTCAACGGCCCCGTCAATGCGGCGTCACCATCATAGCGTCCGAGCAAATAGTCCGAGTAACCCTGGATGACCGTGAGAATGTTATTGAAATCATGCGCGACGCCCGCCGCAAGTTGTCCCACCGATTCCAATTTTTGCGCGTGGCGAAATTGTGCTTCGAGATTTTGCATGTCGGTGATGTCCACACCGTAGCAATGCACCACCTGGCTCGCTGTGATGGGAAAAAACGACCACGAAATCGTCCGGTCGCCACACGAAACTTCTTCGCTTAATTTTTTCTGCGCTGAGACCAGCGCTTGCCGTGCGATCTCCGACGCATTCACCGGCAAAATATCCTGTGGATGCGGTCGCCCCAGCGAAGTCGCCATCGCTTGCGCCGCGTCGTTGAAATAAGTCAGTTCGCCTTGCGCATCGAACTCAAGCACCGGATTGGGATTGACTTGCGGAAATGCCGCGAGTTTTTGGATCTGGCGCTCGGCTTGTTTGCGCTCGGTGATGTCCGTCAAACTGCCCGACGCGCCAAGAATGCTTCCGTCCGCGTTCAACGTGCGCTGCGCATAGACTTCCACCCAGCACACTTTTCCGTCCTTGGTCAGCAATCGAGTCTCGTAACGGCAATAGTCAAGCTTGCGCTCCATCAACTGCAAAAAGATATGACTGTTGCGCTGGCGATCGTCGTGATGAATGAATTCGAGGAACAAACTGCCAAGCACTTCCTTGATTTCAAAACCGGTGATTTCGCGCCACGCCGGATTCAACGCCGTCCAATGGCCAAACTCGTTCACCTGGAAAACAACTTCCTTCAGGCTCTCGACCACGGAACGATATTTCACTTCGCTCGCATCCAGCGCTTCTTCAGAACGCTTGCGTTCGACGCTCAGCGCAATGCCATTCGCGACCGAACCCATTTCCTGGATCACCGCCGGCGAAAGCGGTTGATGCGAAAAAATACTCATCAACCCGATCAACCGATGATCGAGAATCAGCGGGTAACCGGCATACGCCACGATGCCTTCGCGCTGCACCCAATCGGGACAGGGAATGCGTGGATCACCCGCGACATGGTTCACCAAAACCGGTTTGCCATCGCCGATGAATTCCTGCGTGAGCGTGATGTGCGTGACGGGATTATCTTTTGCGGGATTGCTGTGGATGGCCGCCGCGCTGGCTTCGAGATGAAGCGTTTTGTGATTGGGATCGAGAATCCAGATCTGCGCGAGATGCACATTCAGATAGCGCACCATCGAATCAGCGCAGCGATATAAAATCGCGCTCAACGTCTCCGGCTGTGTCAGTGCCAAACCGATCTCTTCGCCGAACGCCGCCAAACTCGCCTGTTCAAAAGCCGCACTGGCCGTCGCGCGCTTGTGTTCCAGCGCATAACGAATCGCGCGTTCGAGCGAATCCGCGCGCAATTCCGCCTTCACCAGATAATACGCCGCTCCCGCCTTCATCGCCTCCACGTCTACTTGATGCGCGCCGAGGCCGGTCAGCAAAATGATCGGCGCCTGGCAACCCTTCGACTGCGCCTCCGTCAAAAGTTCAATGCCGTTTCGCGCCCCTAGCCGATAGTCCAGCAGGCAAACGTCATGCTGATTGCGCAACATGACTTCAAGCCCTTGAGTGTACGACTTGACCCATTCCAGTTGAAACCGCCGCCCCTTCATGTTCGTGAAGAGACCGCGCGTAAGGATATAATCATCCTCGTCATCCTCGACGAGCAACACCCTGATTAAGTCCAACTCGTTCATCGCGCTCAATTTTTGACCGGCAACAAAACCACTTTGAACCAGTATTCCACCACGGTCCGCAACACACCCACGAGGGCCGCAAACGCCACCGGCTTGGAGATAAATGAATTTGCGCCCAGCGAATAAACTTTCGCCACGTCCGTCTCTGCCGCGGAAGTGGTCAGCACGACCACCGGAATTCTTTGCCATTCGGGGTTGGCCTTGATTTCCTTTAACGCCTCGCGTCCGTCTTTGCGTGGCATGTTCAAATCCAAAATGATCAGGCCGGGCCGGGGCGCGCTCGCGGGCGCGGCGAATTTATTCCGGCGATGCAAATAATCCAGCAACTCCACGCCGTCCTCAACGAATTGCACGTCGAGGTTCGCGCCGATTTCCTTGAAAGCGTCCTGCGCGAGCAGGCGATCGTCGGAATCGTCTTCAGCTACAAGAATGACATTGGGTTTCGTGCTTGGCGTCACTGCGGCTCCTCACTTTTGGGCTGCTGGAGCGGCAGGATGACGATGAAAGTCGAGCCTTCGCCGAGCTTGCTTTGCGCCGTGATCAAACCGCCGTGGCGATCGGAAATGCGGCGGCAAACGGCGAGACCCACACCCGTCCCCTCATATTCGCTGCGTCCGTGCAGACGTTGAAATACCGTGAAAACTTTTTCCAAATATTTTTCTTCAAAACCGATGCCGTTGTCCTGCACCGTGAGCAGGCAAAATTTATCGCCGGGCTTGGCATCGCGCGAACGCTTGGGTAGCGCGGCCTCTTCCTGGATTTGATCGCGCGTGATGATTTGCGCCTCGACTTTCACGCTCGGCACCGCGCCGGGCGCCTGGAATTTAAGCGCATTGCCCAAAAGATTTTGCAGAAGCTGGCGCATCTGCGTCGGGTCCGCCTGAATGGTCGGCAGCCGGCTCACCTGCACATTCGCGGAGGTTTGCTCGATGCGATGTTCCAGGTCCACGAGCACTTCTGCCGTGACCGCGCCGAGATCAACCGGCACGAGCGGCTGTGAAGAACTGATCACGCGCGAAAACGTCAGCAGGTCATTAATCAATTTCTGCATGCGCGCAGCAGCGCTTTGCATGCGGTCAAGATAGTCGCGACCTTCGTCAAGCTGCACTGTCTCGCACTTAACCTTGAGCCGGTCGCCGAACGCCTGGATTTTGCGCAACGGCTCCTGTAAATCATGCGAAGCAACGTAGGCAAACTCTTCCAACTCCCGATTGGAACGCGCAAGTTCCATCGCTTTTTGATTGAGCTTGTCTTCCGCGTGCCGCCGCTCGGTGATGTCCTTGAACGTCACCACCGCGCCGACAATTCTCTCGTTCTCGCGAATCGGCGTGCGCACATACTCGGCGGGAAAACTCGAACCGTCCTTGCGAAAAAAAATCTGTTCCGGCAACGGCTGGCCTTGCGGATCGCGTAGCCAGTTTGTTCCTTCTTTTGCACCGTCATCTTTCCCCCCGCGCGCCTTGTTTCCGAAAAAAATCGCATCTTCGCTCTGGCCCACCAGCTCTTCGATTTTCCAGCCTGTGCATTTGGCCGCGACCGGATTTACAAACGTCGCCCGGCCCAACAAGTCAAAACCGCAGATGCCTTCCGCCGCCGAATTCAAGATAAGTTCGTTGCGGCGCTGCAATTTTTGCAATTCCACCGTGCGTGCCTGCACGTGCATTTCGAGCACGTCCTTGGAGCGTTCGAGTTGGTGGGTTTGTTGCGCCAGATTTTTTTCGGTTTCGCGGCGTTGCTCCAATTCGCGTTCAAGCGCGCCGTGATTCTCCACCACCTTGGCGAGCCGAACTTCGGCTGCGGCGCGCGCATCGCGGGCTTCTTCTTCGGAGACGCGGGCATCGGCCAGTTGGCCCAAAAGTCGGTGAGCACGAAGATTCGCTTCTTCAGCCGCATGCGCGCCGCCTTTTGACCAATTACTCCACAGCCAGCGGCTGCTCCAGATCGCGACCGTAAAAAGTCCCGCGCCGCTGGCAACCGCCGCCAAAGCCAATTTCAATGCCCAGCGATTGGCTTGTTCCAAAATCACCGCCAAGTCCCGCGCCGATGAACCGGTGGATTTGTTCACGATTTGGGCAGCGATGAAATGTAATCCCTGCAAACCGGACATGTATGCCCAGACACTGCCCACGATTGCGACCAGCAAAACAGCGGTTGCGAAGATCACGACTATCTTGAGTTCCGGTGATTTTTTGGGCTTCGCGTCAGTGCGCGCCGGTTCTTCTGCCCACACTCCCGTGGTGTCCAAGGGCTGCGCTTTGGTGTCAAAAAATATCATATATATATGATCACAAATCTCAGACTGTCGCCGCTTTGCGTGCGTCACGGCTCATTCCTGCGAGCGCTTTCCGAAAAAGCAGTTCATACGCCACGCAGCCGCGGATGCCAAAAGACCTACACGAATTTTCTCCGAAAAACCGGTTCACACGCAAGCCGCGCGCCCTGTCCCAACTCCGGACAATTCTGCCCACGAATCGGACAACTATAATTCTTGATGCGATTTGCCAAATCGCATTCCACGACGCGCTGCTTGCCACTTGAGCCTGTCGCTCTATATGGTAAGCGGATGGCTGAAGTTGATACTTTAGGTATAATCGCCGGAAACCGGACGCTGCCACTCATCCTCGCCCGCCAGGCGCGCGCGATGGGCGTGAAGAAACTGATTGCCGTCGCTTTTGAAGGCGAAACCGATCCCGCACTCGCGGGGTTGGTGGACGAAATCGTTTGGACAAAAGTTGGGCAGCTTTCCAAAATGATTTCCGCTTTCACCAGCCGCGGAGTGACGCAGTGCGTCATGGTGGGACAAATCGCGCCGAAAAATCTTTTCGATTTACGACCCGACCTGCGCGCGATGGCCGTGCTCTTCAAGCTGAAGGAAAAAAACGCCCACACGATTTTTGGCGCCATCGCCAACGAATTGAAACGCGACGGCGTGGAATTGATCGAGGCCACGCCGTGGCTAAAACCCTTGATGCCCCAGGCTGGTTTTGCCCTCGGCCCAAAACTTACGGAGGAACAATCTTCTGATGTGGCGTTTGGCCATCGCATCGCCAAGGAAATTTCGCGGCTGGAAATCGGTCAGATCGTCGTCGTGAAGAATGGCGTCGTGCTGGCAGTCGAAGGTTTTGAAGGAACCGACAAATGTCTTCAACGCGGCGGCGAATTAGCCGGTCCGAACGGCGGCGCGGTGGCTGTAAAAGTCGCGCGCGAAAAACACGACCTGCGCTTCGACATCCCCTGCATCGGGCCCAAAACCCTGGAGACTTGCGTTGCCGCCAACATTTCCGTTCTCGCGCTCGAGCCCAGCAAAACGCTTTTGCTCGAACAAAATGTCTGCGAGGAACTCGCCCATAAACATAAAATCACCCTCACGACTACCGCTTAATGTCCGCTTTCTCCTTGAACTTCGCGCCCCATTAATTGCATTAATACAGATATTGTATGTTGACCGCCCACGAAATGTTCGGATTCATGTCGCCCGCGCTCGCCGGGGAAATTCTCTCCTACGCCTTTGAAGCGGACAAACCGCTCTATCGCACCGCCATGGGCGCCATCGCCGAGGCGCGCAAAGTGCGTCCGATTTTCCTCGAGCGCCAACCGCGCCAGCAACGCCACGCCACCATGCTCAGTTCGCTCACGCGCCCGGACATGGAATTGATCGCAAATAATCTCATCCGCAACTGGCTTGTTCAAAAACAAAACGCCATGCTCGTGCAATTTTTGGATGGCCTCGGCATTCCCCACGAAAAGGGCGTGGTCGAAAATCTCCCACCCGCGATGGACGACGCCAAGCTTCAAGCCGCCGTGGATGATCTGCTCGAAAAATTTCCTCACGAAACTGTCGCGATCTATCTTTTGGCTTTCAACGAAATGAACGAAGCCAACTGGCCGAACCTCAAGGCAATGCTCGATAACAATCCGAAGTTGCAGTTGGGAAGCCACAGCTAGTATCGCGGGTAACGACTTTCATTTAAAAACATCAACACCATTAAAAAAACTGCTGGCTTACTTTGCCGGCTTTAGTATCGTATTGCGCACGAAGGGAAACTGACTATGGAACCAAAAGGTGATATCGCAATGATCGGGCTCGCTGTAATGGGCCAGAACCTGATTCTAAACATGAACGATCACGGTTTCACCGTGGTCGCCTACAACCGCACCGTGGCCAAAGTGGACGAGTTTCTCGCCAATGAAGCCAAGGGCACAAACATTATCGGCGCCAAGTCCATCCCCGAGATGTGCTCGCTCCTCAAACGCCCTCGCCGCGTGATGATGCTCGTCAAGGCCGGCGCGGCCGTGGACGAATTCATCGAACAGCTTATCCCGCACCTTGAAAAGGGCGATATCATCATTGACGGCGGCAACTCGCTTTTCATTGATACCATTCGCCGCACCAAATATCTTGAGTCCAAGGGATTCTACTTCATCGGCACCGGCGTTTCCGGCGGTGAAGAAGGTGCCCGTCACGGCCCATCCATCATGCCCGGCGGTTCCGTTGCCGCGTGGCCAGCGGTCAAAGACATTTTCCAGAAAATTTCCGCCAAGGTCGAAGACGGTACGCCCTGCTGCGATTGGGTCGGCGAAGACGGTGCGGGCCATTATACCAAGATGGTGCATAACGGCATCGAATACGGCGACATGCAGGTCATCTGCGAAGCGTATCAGTTAATGCGCGACGGCCTCGGCATGACCCCGGACGAAATGTCTGAAGTCTTTACCGAATGGAACAAGGGTGAACTCGATTCCTTCCTCATCGAAATCACCGCCAATATTCTCAAGTTTAAGGACTCCGACGGCCTCCCGCTCGTGGACAAGATTCGCGATACCGCCGGTCAAAAAGGCACCGGCAAATGGACGGTCGAATCCTCCATGGAGTTTGGCATCCCCATCACGCTCATGGCCGAGGCCGTTTATTCCCGCTGCGTTTCCGCGCTGAAGGATGAACGCGTCACTTCTTCCAAAAAGCTTAAAGGTCCGCGCCCCAAAATCAGCGCCGACCGCAAGAAATTCTGCGAAGACATTCGCCGCGCGCTTTATGCGTCCAAAATCGTTTCCTACGCGCAGGGTTATATGCTTCTCCGCGCTGCCGCTACGAATTACAAATGGAATTTGAACTACGGCGGCATCGCCCTCATGTGGCGCGGTGGTTGCATCATCCGCAGCCGCTTCCTCGGCGAGATCAAGAAAGCCTACGATACCAATCCCAAGCTCCAAAATCTCTTGCTGGATAAATTCTTCAAGAAGGCCATCAAGGATTGCCAGCGTTCCTGGCGCAATGTCGTGGCGATGGGCGCGAAGAAAGGCATCCCTACGCCTTGCTTCTCGACCGCGTTGAACTTCTTCGACGGCTATCGCACCGAACATTTGCCCGCGAACCTGCTCCAAGCCCAGCGCGATTACTTCGGCGCCCACACTTATCAGCGCCTTGACGATCCGCCCGGAACGCCTCCGCATCACACGAATTGGACCGGCCACGGCGGCACAACGTCGTCAAGTTCGTACAACGCTTAAGCTGAATCTTTCACAACTGACGGTTGACGCCTCAAGCGCAGCCGTCAGTTTTTTTGTGCCTTGATGCGCTGCGCTTCATCCGCGCTCAAGTCGCGAATCTTCACGTCCCTGATTGCCGCACGCGTCTGATATGTTGCCACACCAAACGGTTTGGAATCCTCAATCTCCCCAAATCGCAATCCAACTCGCTTCCCGGTCGTGACCACACTCACCTCTTTCTTGTCATCCAGCCACGCTTCGATCTTCGTCTCCGTTACTCGCACCCGCACGCGGTACCACCGGTTCATGTCAAATTTCATGAAATCCGTCGTTTCATTTTCCGACGCGTCCTGGTCATCAAGACTCGACAAGCCCACCAGCGAACCGCCCCAGCCTCCGACAATCAGGCTGCAATACGAATCGCCCACCGGAAACGTCAGCCCGCAAAAAAAGTCCGAACCATCCAGTTTCATCGCGTCCAGCGCCACCTCGTAATTCATCTTCGGCACTAGGTTCGTAAAATTGATGCCGCTCAACGATGCCCCCTCCCCGATCACGACCAATCCCTCCTCGCATTCGACTTTCGCGCCTCCGGTGAAATCTGTCACCTGCCATCCCGCAAGCGTCCGCCCGTCGAGCAGCGATTTCCAGCCTTCACCCGGCAGCGGCGCTGAAGGCACTGACGCCGCCTTGTGCAAAACCGATTCGGTTGCCGGCGCCGGCGGCCGCACCACGACAATTTCCGGCACTTCCTTCACCTGCCAATTCGGCGAAGTCTTCGACGCACAACCGGTCAGCAACATCGCTCCGGCCAGCCACAGAAAATTATTTTTCGTCACGCAGATTCTCTCCGTCAGTAACCTTGTCGTTTCAAGATATACATGATGACGAGAATCAAACCACACGCAAGCGACATCATCGCCGCGGAACCCACGAAATAAGACAGTGACCCCATCAGCAAACCGCCGCACAGCGGGATCCACGACTGCTGCTTCTTCCCATAAATAAAAAAGCCCGTGCCGACCGCGCCCCAAAGCAGTGACGCAATAAGTGAACTCGCGGTAAAATCAAGCACGCGCCCCCCTTTCCCCACGGAGCGCGGGTCTATGACCCGCAGCAATGTGCATTTGCCCGGTGACTCCCAATCCGTCAACCATCTCCCGCCCCGCAAAAAACAATCGCCGCCCCGCCACGATTGCCAATCGCGTTCGCTCTTGTTTAACTCCCCGCGTTGAATTCATTGGTGACATGGATTGAAAGCCACGGCGCGTGGAGTCCCTATTGGATGGTCGGCGTGTTTCTTGGCGCGTCGTTCGTCACAATTTGGCGGCTCGAAAGCATGTCCAGCGGCGGCTTGGAAGGCACCGTGCTCGGCACGCTGGTGACGCCTTACATCACCGGCATGGGCAACTTGATTTTCGCCTTCGTGCTCGCGCGCAAAGGCGGTGCCGCCACGGATGTCTTTACCAATTGCCTCGTCAACAACGTCACCAACATGACACTTGTTCTCGGTGTGCCCGCCGCGATTTGGAAACTCAATCTTCGGCCCGAAAAAAGTGCCACTGCCAAAAAAACCGCCAAGCTGAAAAAATCCCCGCCCATCCACACCATCAATCGCCTCTCGCTGTTGCTCACGCTCACCGCCGTGCTGTTTTTCACTGGCGCGACCTGGGCGCTCGGCAAGGATGGCCACATCGGTTTCAACGACGGCCTGGTGCTGGTTGGCCTTTTTCTTTTTTGGCAATGCATCCACATCTTCGATGTTCTCAAAACCAACGCCAGCCAGAACCGCAGTTTCAGTTGGCTGCTTCCCCTTGACCTCGCCATCCTCGCCATCGGCGCTTACGCCATATATATAAGCACCGATTGGCTGGTGGACTGGATTTCCAAAATCCACACCGGTTTCATCAGCGTGAAATATCTTGGCTGGCTGAGTGGCTGGTTGATGGTTTTGCCGAACGCGCTGCTCGCCATTTATTACGCCGCCACCAAACGCCCCGAAGTCGTTTACACTTCGCAAGTGGGCGACAACCACATTTGCATTCCGCTGTGCATCGGCGTGTTTGCGCTCTACCAGACCATCGCCGTGCCAGCGTTCTTCGAGCCGGGCGTCTGGATTTTGATGGGCGCAACGCTGGTTCATTTTTTCTTCATTGCGATTCTGGGCCGCCTCCCGCGCATCGCGGGCTGGCTCCTGATCGCTGCCTATGGCTATTTTCTCTATGCTGGTTTGTTGAAATGAATTTCACAACGTGTACACTAGCGGGTTCGCGCGGATCTTATCGCTTAATTCCACGAACGGCACCTGCGCCTCAATCCAATTCGGATTCTTCGCAATATCTTCCATGGATTTCATCGTGTGATTGCAGATCAAATAATACCCGTCGCCCAAAACCAGGAAAGCCTCAAACAACGTCCCCACGCCGTTCCGGGTAAATTCAAAATCACCCACCCCATGCGCCGCTTTCACCAATTCGGCCCGCAACGCCCCCAGGTCTTTCGCAAAATTTTTCAGGAAATCGTCATTCCTTGGTCCGATATAATTCAGGATGCGGCTGCGTTTTTGCGCCAGCGATACCACCGCCCACTCGTCAAACACGACTTGTTTGTAGCGCGAATTCATCTGGTCGGCAGAGTGTTTGATGGCTTTCGTGAGTTCTTCAAGCGTCATAGAATGATTCCGTTGTGTCCAAATTGCAGGCACGATTCGCCCCGAAGCAAGACAGTCCCCACCGTCAAACGACCAGGCGATCCGTCGCGCATTTTGGGTTCTTTATTATCTTTTTCGACTGTCGCAATCTCGTCCACTGGAGATAGTGCTTTCAGCTTCACGGATTAAAGCTACTGTTATACCAACCCTGAAATCGTCATTTTGATGCTCGAATATTTTGCCGGCCACGAACACGCCGCCCCGATTTTTCTCGTCGCAATTTTTTTTGCCGCCACGGTGCTGGCGATGGGATGCGTCCTGCCAGCGCAAAACATTTTTGCCGCAACTGGCATTCTCGCCGTCTTCACCGCACTCACCCAAACCGTCGGCGAAAAATTGCACGTTCCCTTCGGCCCCTTCTTCTATACGGAAAATCTCGGACGACCGCTGCTTTATCTCGTGCCGTGGCCGATTATCATTCTTTGGCCCGCGGTCATTCTGAATTCACGCGGCGCCGTTGCGCTGATTCTTCGGCACCGCCGCGACGCGCCCAGCTACGGCATCTTTTCCATGCTTTTGACTTGCCTGCTCACGGTTCTATTCGATGCCGCGCTCGAACCTTACGCCGCCCGCACCCACCATTTTTGGATCTGGGAAACCCAGAAACCCTTTCTCTCCTGGTACAGCGCGCCGTGGTTCAATTTCGCCTCGCGTTTTTTGATAACGCTGATTCTCCTCGCCTGCGCGATGCCGTGGTTGATCAACAAGAAGCCTGTCACCAATCCACCGCCCGATTATTTTCCTCTTGCGCTTTGGTCCGGCGCGATGATTTTTCTTATCGTCGCCAACACCACAAATCACTTGTGGCCAGCGGTCATCTTAGGAGCAATCATCACCGGAGCCGTCACGATTCTCGCGCTGAAAAATTCCCGCAGCCCGGGTTAAGCGTTGCCGCTCTTGCCTTCCGTCTCCTCCGTGACTTTGCGCGTCAGCCGCAGTTTCGCCACGCGCATGCTGTCCATTTCTTCCACGCGCAATTCGAACGCTCCCAAAGTCAGCGTATCTCCCACTTTGGGAAACCCTCCCTGCCGATGCGTCACCCACCCGCTCACCGTCGTGATCCCCTCTTCTTCCAGTGGCTGCGCCACCAACTCCGACAATTCATGCAATGGCAACCCGCCCGCCATCTCCCAGCTTGTCAATCCCATGCGCACCAGCAACGGTTTTTCCTGATCGAATTCGTCCTGTATCTGCCCAACCAATTCTTCCAAAATATTCTCCAGCGTCACCATCCCTACGGTTCCACCATATTCATCTACCACAATGGCGAAATGGAGTTGGCGTTCCAAAAATAATTGCAGCAATCTTTCGAGCCGCGCGGTTTCGGGAACGTAAATCAATTTCCGTGCAATGCCCGCCAAATCAGCCCCGCTGTGCGCCTTGTAACGCGCCGCGAACAAATCCTTGAAATGCACCACGCCCAAAGTCTTGTCAAGGTTGCCTCGCTCACACAAGGGCAGCCGGGAATAACGTGATTTTTCCGCCACCTCAAGGCACTCAGTGATGCTCGCGTCTGTATCCAGCATCACGATCTCCTGCCGTGGCCGCATGACTTCACGCACCTTGCGGCGGCGCAAGTCGAGCGCGTTCAGAACGATGTCACGTCCCAAACGCGTCGCGCCCGAGTGACGCTGCGACGCCGTGATCAAGAGCCGCAACTCTTCCACCGAATGTGCGTGCTCCGCTTCCGTGACCGATTCGATTCCTGCCTGCTTCAATAGCCACATCGCCGATTTGTTCAACAACCACACGAACGGAAACGTGATCCGCGCAAACCATGCCAACGGTTGCGCCGTCCACAGCGCAACGGGAACCGTCTTACGAATCGCGATGGCTTTGGGTCCAAGTTCGCCAACCACGATCAGCAAAAATGAATTAATAAAAAATCCCGTAAGGATCGCGACGGTGTGGCGCACCGCTGCTGATTCCACGTGAAATCCGTCAAATACCGGCGCCAATAACGCCTCAAATACCGGTTCCACCAGCATGCCCAATCCCAGGCTCGCCAGAGTGATTCCAAACTGGGTCGCACTGATCGTCGCTTCGAGATTACGCAACAGGAGCCTCACGGTCTTCGCGCGGCGGTTGCCGCCGATGACCATAGTCTCGATTTGCGTATCGCGGATTTTTACCAGAGCCAATTCTGCCGCGACAAAAAAACCGTTCAACAGCACCAGCGCGAACACGCCAAGCAACCGCATCAAATTGGACATCATCGTTTCCATGCGTTCACTCTACAATCGCACCTCGCCGAAAATGACTTTGAGAATATCCTGCAAACTCACGATGCCCGTCTCGCGTTTGTCGCGTCCCAGCACGATCGCCAGTCGCTGCCCGCTGCGTTGCATTCGTTTCAACGCTGCTTCGAGCCGCATGTCTTCTTCCAGATAAAGTGCAGGCTTCACATAATCCGCTGCCGATTTTTCCAAATCCAATTCCGCCTGGTACATCACGGCGCGCAAACTTAAGACGCCCACGATTCGCCGCTGATTTCCTTCCACGCGCCACACTGGCAAGCGCGACACCCGCCGTTCGCGCGCGATTTTCAGAACGTCGCCGATGTGCGTTTGCGTCGTGATCGTTTCCGCGCGTTCCATCGGAATGGCGACTTCGCGCACTTGAAGATTTTGCAAATCCAGCACGCGATTGATCATTAGGCGTTCGTCCGAGGTCAGCCCCTGCGCGGATTCCTGCATGACCAGTCGCATTTCCTCGCGGCTGCCGAAAAGTTGCCCCTGAAAAGTTTTGCCATCCGTCCAGCGCGCCAGGCCTTGCGCCAGTTTGGTCATCAATGCCACCAGCGGCGCGAGCACAAGATGGATGAATCGAAACGGTCCCGCGAGCGCCAGCGTCAACCGATTCGGAAACATGCGAAAGAGCATCTTCGGCAGCAATTCGCAGAAGGCATAAAACAAAAATACCAGCGCCAAAAAACAAACAAGCCATAATCCCGGCCATTGCCCGAGCCACGCGCGCAACCAGAACACCAGCAAACTCACCGCTCCCAGATTCGCGAGAGTATTGCCGACCAGGATCGTCCACAGAAAATTTTCCGGGCTGTTGAGATACGCCATGAGCACGGTCGCGCGCGGATCGCCGGTGCGCATCATTTGGCGGATGCGCAGCCGGTTCAAGGCCAGCACGCCCGCTTCCATGCCGGAAAATAAAAACGACAACACCACGCAAACGAACACTGGCAATACGATGTATAAAATATGTTCCATCGAATTATTTTTTCAAAGTCTCCACCAGCACTTCGCGCACGCGCCGCTCGTCGCCCGCCACTGCCGTCAATTTCAATCCGGAAAAAATCACCACTTCGCCCACCGCCGGAACCGATTCGCGCTCCGTTAACATCAAGCCCGCCAGCGTATCCACTTCCGGCACTTCGCCAAGCGCGGGATATTCGCGGCGAAAATCTTCGAGCCGCATCGTGCCGCTCACGCGCCATTTGCCCTCACCCAATTTCTCCATCACGAATCCCTGCGCTTCGCTTTCGCCGCGGATGTCGCCTACAACCTGCTCGAGAATATCCTGCATGGTGACCATGCCCGCCGTGCCGCCGAATTCATCCAGCACGACCGCCACTCCCCGTTGCTGGCGCTGCAAACTTTTCAAGAGTTGCAGCAGATTCATGCTCTCCGGCACGAACGAGGGAAATTCAATCGCATCGGCCAGGTCGAGATCGGGTTTAAGCAGTAGCGCGCGCGTATTCAACATGCCCACGATGGTGTCGGGCGTTTCATCATACATCGGCAGACGGCTGTGCTTGAATTTTCGCGCCGCCGTCAGCATTCCCTCAACCGAAAGATCGTCGGGAATCGCAGCCATTTGCGAACGCGGTTTCATTACGTCCTTCACGGTTTGCCGGTCGAGCCCGATGATTTGTAAAATGATTTCCTTTTCCGAGCGCGCCAGCGTGCCTTGCTGAAAGGCCATTTCGAGAAGCTCCTCGTATTCCTCGTCCGACAACACCGTCTGGGGCTTGAGCGAACGCGGCACCACGGTTTGCAGCAGCGCGGCGTCGAGTTGTTGCGCGATCCGCTGAAACGGTCCAGTCAACCGCTGAACAAACACCATCGTCCGCGCCACGCGCAAGGCCCATTGTTCCGGCGCGCGCACGGCCAAAGTTTTCGGCGCAACTTCGCAGCCAACCAAAATCAAAATCACCAGCGATGGCAAAATGACGAACCACGCCCAATGGCCCCACGGCGCGGCGCACAAAGCGATGGCCATGATGGAGGAATTCGCAATCGTATTTCCCAAAACGATGGTCGCCAGCAGATGCTGGGGTTGGGCGAGAAGTCGGGACACCATCTCGCCGCGCACCGGCGCGCGTTCCGCCAACTGGCGCACCTGCCATTTTCCGAGCGAGAAAAGCGCTGATTCCGCCAGCGCAAAGAAAAAACTCATGCCGGCAAAACCCAATAGCCCGATCACAGCCAAAAACGGCATCAGCGTCACAAGAGCAGTATTAGGCAATATGCCCGGTTAAAAAAGCGAAAATTCCCTCCCGCCGAGGAAGGCGAAAGGGAATTGAAGCGCTAATATTTTTGAAAATTAATTCGAGAGGCTCAATTCAAAGCCACGCCGCGCCGGATATACGTCGGCACATCCAAATCTTCGCCTTGATGAATGGTCGGCTCGCTTTTTTCAAAGCGGCCTTTTGAGACGATTTCCAGCGGCAGTTGACCCTGCCGCATCGGTGAACCTTTTTTGCGGCTGTGCTTGGGATTTTGTTGCACCGTCAAAAGTTGCTCGGCCTGTTCCGGAGTCAGTTGCGGCGGCGGCGGCACATATCGCGAAGCCGGACGTGGAGCGACAGCGGGCTTTGCTGAATTATAAATTTCATCCACTTGTTCTGGCGTGGCTTGCACCGCAGTTTTTTGGGCGATCACTTTTTCTTCACGATCATCGAGCAGATTCCGCCGCGACGCCACCAAAGTGACCGACAACCGGCCCGCATAAGATTCCTGCGTCCCCGCGCCCATGATGATGTGCGCGTTCTCGCACTGCCGATTGATTTGTTCCATCACACGATTGATTTCGGCCATCGTCAAATCCGGGCCGCCCGCGAGGCTCACGAGCACGGCATCCGCTTCGGCCAGCACTTGTCCGTTTTCCAGGAACGGATGCGAAATTAATTTTTCAATTACTTCGTGCGAACGATTTTCACCCGCCGCTTCAACCGTCGCAAGCGAACTTTCCCCGTGACGCCCGCGCAACACGGCGCACAGATCGTTGAAATCCACATTGATCATGCTCGTCTGCGTCAGCAGTCGCCAGATGCCCCGTACGCCCTGCGCCAGCAGTTCGTTCGTGATCTTCAACGCCTCATTCACGCTGGTATTTTCATCAATCAACTTGAAAACTTTTTGATTGGGCAGACAGATCACGCCGTCGGCCTGCATCTTCAAATCGCGCAATCCCGCGTGCGCCTGTTGCCCGCGGCGCCCGCCTTCAAATTCAAACGGCAAGGTCACTATGCCCAGCACCAGCGCTCCGCTTTCCTTCGCGAGGCGCGCCACGACTGGCCCCGCGCCGGTTCCCGTTCCGCCGCCAAGGCCAGCAACGACGCAAACAATATCCGCGCCTTCGCACAGCGAGCGGATTTTCTCAACGTCTTCCTCCGCCGCCGCGCGGCCCATTTGCGGATCGCCGCCCGTGCCAAGACCGCGCGTCAGTTTCGCTCCCAGCGTCATTTTCTGAGCCACGCCCAGTTGCGAAAGCGCCTGCGCGTCGGTATTGATCGCCATGAAACTCACGCCGTCGAAATCCTGGCGCGCCATATAATCAATGGCATTGCCGCCCGCGCCGCCCACGCCGAAAACTTTCAGCGAAAATTTCTTGGCCGGCACATTGCTCTCCGGATTTTGGTTCGTTTCCATATCGTAATGGTTGAATCGTTATTATTTGCGATGGAACATTTCCGACCAGGTTTTCTTGAGCCCTTCGCTGAACGTGGCGGCGCTCCGTTTCTTTTGCTGGAACGAGCCGAATTTCACGAGGCCGATCGCGGTTGCAAATTCCGGCTGGTCGAGCGCAGACTTGATGCCGCTGATCGAATTGGTTTTTCCCACCGAAGCCGGCATCTGGAAAACTTTTTCCACGAGCCGCGTGATCTCGGGAATGCGCGCGCCGCCGCCGCAGATAAAAACCCCCGCGCGCAAGTAATCCAGCAAACCCGCCCGTGCGATGTCTTGCTCAATCAAACACAAAATCTCCTCCACCCGCAGCGCCATCACGCGGCGGAGATGTTCGAGATTGATGGTCTTGAGCGGCAAACCCAATTCGTTCGCGATGGTGATGGTCTGGCCCTTCAAACTTTCTTCGACAATCGCTGAGCCGTGTTCAATCTTAAGTTGTTCCGCGCGTCCGAGCGGCACTTTCAAACCGTAAGCCAAATCGTTCGAGACATGGTCGCCGCCCACCGCGAGCACGCCCGTGTGCTTGATAATGCCATCGGCATACACCGCGTAATTTGTCGTGCCGCCGCCGATGTCGAGCACGAGCGCGCCCATTTCTTTTTGCTCGTTCGTCAGCAAGGCGAGTGATGCCGCCAACCCATTGAATACAATCGCCTCAACTTCCAACTGCAAACCTTTAACGACGCGAATCGGATTTTGCAGGCGGTTGAAATTTCCGTGCACGACGTGGACATCCACCTCCACTTTTCCGCCGAGCATCCCAACGGGATCCACGATGCGATCCTGGCCATCCACCAAAAAATGCTGCCGTACCGCATGGAGCACGTGGTTTTCCGTCGGCAGGTTGATAGCCTTCGCGTTCTTGATGACGTCCTGGACATCTTCGCGTGTGATTTCGCGGTCGGCGGAGACCACTTGCTGCAAACCGCGATTATTGAACCCGCGAATATGTGCGCCGGTCACGCCGAGATACACGCTGCGAATTTCCACGTCAGCCATTTGTTCGGCCTCAACGATGGCATTGCGCACGTCTTCCTCGACCGCGGATATGTCCGCGATCTCACCCTTGCGCACGCCGCGTGAACGCGCCTGTCCCAGGCCGATCAGATTCAACGCGCCATTGGCGTTGACCTCGCCCACCACCACCACGACTTTCGACGTGCCGATTTCCAGCCCGACGATCAATGAAGAAGGTTCAAACATTTTTTTTCCGGTTATGTTGAAGGTTTGGATTTCGCGGAGGCACCGCCGGCGCCGCGCTCGCCTCGATCCACTTCGCGGGAATACTGTTCGGCACGGAAAGGTCGAGCGTGGCGATCACTTTGTTGATGCGCTGCCCCTGGTCGTAAATCTGCCGCCAGCGGCGCAACTGCCGATCCAGGTCGAGCATCGAAAAAGTGATTTGGCTGCCCTGATTACTCGTGACTTCCAAAATCTGCGGTGAAGCGACATCAATCACCTGCAAGTCCACCAATCCCGACATCGGCGAATGATCGAAGGCGGAAACCAGTTGCAACGCCAGCCGTGCTTGCGCCGTATCGAGCCGGTGACCGGGAACGGCATCGGCGGGATTGATGCCGGAAATGACCGGCAGCGTGTCATTCGTCACGGCGATGGGAACCGCGCGCTGGCTGGGCTCAATTAAATTCATCACGTAACCATCGCCGTCCACGTGCAGGATGCCGAGTTCGGCGGCGCCGTTCGGACGCATTTGAACGACGCGGATTTGCGCCAGCGGTTCGCGCTCGGTGACGCGCAATCGCAACGAATGGGGAAGGACGCGTTCGACCGCCACGGTTTTGATCACCGAGACCATTTCCAGATCGCGTTTCACGCGCGCCAGATCGAGGGCAAATAAATTTTCACCCGTGCGCACACCCGCCCAGCGGCGCAACTGATCGGGCGCGAGCACGCCATCGGTCTGCACGTCAATTTCAGTAATGGCAAACGCCTTGTTTTCGTAAATCAAACGGCTGAGCGCAAATTCACCGGTGCGCCACACAAGATAAAATCCGAAGACGGTCGCGAAAATCAGCGCGAGGCTCATGCCGATCAGGCGCATTCGCGAGGCGCGCACCTGATCGGAGCGCAATTTCACATCGAGCACATGCGTGCGCGTGTGCCGCCGATTTTTCGATTTGCGGTTGAACCAACTCATTACTTTACCACTCCTGTATCATGCCGGAGCGCGAGGTCCACCATGCGCTGGCATAATTCTGGATAATCAATTCCCGCCGCCGCCGCAGTCTTGGGAAACAAACTCAACTCGGTCATCCCCGGCAGTGTGTTCACTTCGAGCACGATGGGATCGCCGTTCGGTCGCACCATCACATCCACGCGTCCGTAATCACGCGCGCCAATGGCGGCGAATGCCCCCAGCGCGGCGGCCTGCACCCGCTTGGTCGTCGCGGCGTCCAGTTGGGCTGGGCAAAAAATTTCGGTTGCACCGGCGGTATATTTATTTTTGTAATCGTAACCGCCGCTCTTCGGACGCACTTCCGCTGGCGGAAACGCCTGGCTGCCTAAAATGCCAACCGTCGTTTCGCGCCCAATGATTTTTTCTTCCATCAAGACTTCCGAACCGTGTTTGAGTGATTCCGCCAAGGCGCTCGGCCAGTCTTCCACGCGTTCGACAAATTGCAGACCGACGCTCGAGCCCTGTCGCACCGGCTTTAAAATCACCGGCGGCTCCCAGCCGGTGGGCCACTTCGCGGTCGGCGAAGTGAAAATTTCATAGCGCGCTGTCGGCACTCCGGCGGCAACGCATTTTTGCTTGGTCAGCAATTTATCAAAACCCAGGCGGCTGGCCTCGACATCGCAACCGGTGTAAGGCATATCCATTTCCTCAAGCATCGCCTGAACGGTACCGTCCTCGCCGAAAGTTCCGTGCAACGCGAGAAATACGACCTGGGTTTGCGGGGGCAATTTCCAGCCGGGATTCTGGGGATCAAGTTCAGTTACTTCGTGACCGAGTGAACGCAAGGCTTTCGCGACCGATTTTCCCGAGCGCAACGAAACCTCGCGCTCGGCCGAAGGGCCGCCCAACATGACGGTGATATGCAGACTCTTTGACATCGCTAAATTTTTTCGCTCACGTTTCGCCGACAATTTCCACTTCAGTGTGCAACTCGATCCCGCGCTCGGCGCGCACGCGCTGACGGATGACTTCGATCAATTCCAAAACATCCTTCGCGCGCGCCTGCCCGTCGTTGATGATAAAGTTTCCGTGTTCCTGCGACACCATGGCATCGCCCACGCGCATGCCTTTCAAACCAAGTTCGTCAATCAATTTGCCCGCGGGAATCGTCCCGGGATTTTTGAAAATGCAACCGGCGCTCGGCGCGGCGGGTTGCGATTCCCAGCGCTTCTCACTGAAAGTTTTCATGCGCTTATCCACGACTTCACGCGTTGCCGGATGACCCTTGAGCACCGCGCCGAGAGCGATATTTTCCCGCAGCAACGGGCAACTGCGATATTCCACTTTCACATTCGCGCCGAGTTCTTCGTGCGATTCGCCGCCAAAATCCATGTAACGAATGGACTCGACCACGTCGAACATCCAGCCGCCCATCGCGCCCGCATTCATCCGCAACGCGCCGCCGACCGTGCCCGGGATGCCTTCGAGAAACTCCAACCCGGTCAACTGTCCACGGCGCGCTTCATTCGCCACGATTTTTAATTTCGCGCCCGCGCCACAATGCATGCGATAACCCATCATCTCAACGCGGCTGAATTCAGGCTGCGCGAGACAGATCACGACGCCGCGAATCCCGCCATCGCGAATCAACAGATTGGACCCACGCCCTAGCAGGAAAAACGGCAGCGAAAGTTGCGCGCATAATTTTAAAATTTTCGACAATTCGGTTTCCGAAACCGGCTCGACATAAAAATCAGCGCTGCCACCGACACGCAAGGTTGTGCGTTTCGCAAGTATCTCATCCGCGCGCAAAACGGTCTCGGCGGAAACCGCCGCGCGAAGTTCGGACATTATTTTATCTTTGGACACATCCATGTTTCGTTCGCCCAACCTCCCGCGGGAATGTTCGCCCTCCCGCTCAATGCCTTCACAGCAATCGGTTGCCGATGTGGGTTGGTTCACGTGATCGCGGATTGTTGGTTTTTTAAATGAGTTGCCGCCGGGACAATGATGCCTCCCGCCGCCGTTCGGCGCGCGGTGATCGCCTGCATGATGCTTTCCGCGATTCGTTCCGCCGCCTGCGGTGAATGCCAAGCCCCAAGCGCAACGCACATCCGTTCGCGCGACGCCGTTTGTTGCGCCAGTTCGGAAATTTTTAGCGCGAGCATTTCGGCGGACGCGCCGCGTTGCCCGAGCAGAACGGCTGCGCCAGTTTTTTCAAAGGCGCGCGCGTTGTAAAATTGATGGTTATCTGTGGCCGCCGGAAACGGCACCAGCACGGAAGGCACGCGCATCGCCGCAAATTCCGCCAGCGATGACGCCCCCGCGCGGCTGATGGTCACGCTGGCTGCGCCAAGCGCCAAGTGCATCTCGCCAAAAAACGGTTTCACGACCGCGTGAATATTATGAGCGGCACAGGCGCGCTGAACTTTTTCGACATCGGTCGGGCCGGTGAGGTGAAACAACTGCCAACCTGCCAGTTGCTTTGCCAAAAACGGAAGCGTCGCGATCACCAAATCATTCAAGCCGCTCGCACCTTGGCTGCCGCCGGTCACGAGCAACACTGGTTTCTGCGGATCTAATCCGAGCGCGGCCCGGCAGGCAGCAAGGTCCATCGGTTGAAATTGCGGGCGCACGGGTGTGCCGGTGACTTTTACATTGCGCGTATGTAAGCGCGTTGCGGCATCGGAGAATCCGACGAACGCCTCACTCACCACCCAGGACAGCCAGCGGTTAGCGCGGCCGGGAATGGTGTTGGATTCGTGCAGAAAAGTGGGAACGCCCAGGGATTTGCCCGCCAGCACCGGCGGGGCGCTGGTGAAACCGCCCATCGCCAAAACCGCCTCGGGCTTTTCCGCGGCGAAAAGTTTTTTGGCGGTGCGATACGATTGCGCGAAACCGCGAGCGAAGGCCAAATATTTTCCACGGGTCAATCCGATCGCAGGAAGCGTGGCGATTTGCACGCCGGTCGCGCCTTGCACGGCTTTCTGGTCCACCTCCTTGGGCGAGATCAAAAGCGTGACCGCGCAGCCGCGCCGTTTCAATTCCTCGGCGACCGCCACGCCGGGAAAGAGATGTCCGCCCGTGCCACCGCATGCGATGGCCACCCGGGGCGCTGAGTTTTGGCTTTGCATCAGGACAGTTGGGAAACGCCACTTGGTTCCAAGGGGTCCGCGGAAATATCCGTTGCCGGCTGCAAGACGCGCGCGCGCCGTGCGATGCTCAATAAAATTCCAACGATGGTGAGCATCATGAGCAAATTCGAGCCGCCATAACTGATGAATGGCAGCGGCAAACCTTTATTCGGCAAGGTGCTGGTCACGACGCCGATGTTGATGAATGCCTGCAATCCGATGAGGAACGTGATTCCGGTTCCGAGCAATAACCCGAAGTTGTCTTTCGATTTCAATGCGATATACATACCGCAAATCACCAGCAGCACGAACGTCATTACTACCAGCAGCGTGGCGATCAAACCCAATTCCTCGCCGACGATCGCGAAAATAAAATCCGTATTGTGCTCTGGCAAAAATCCAAGCTTCTCGCGGCTGTTGCCCAGACCCAAACCAGTCCAACCACCCGCGCCGAGGGCGATCATGCCTTGATTGGCTTGATAGCCGATGTCCATTTTGTGTTTGTCAGCATCGAGCCAGGCGAGCATGCGTTTGGTGCGCATGGGATCGTGAATCAAAGAAATTAAAAACGCAGCGATGCCCATGAGCACAGGCGGCACGATGAATTTCCATCGCGCACCCGCGATGAACAACATCCCCGCCGTGACCATCGCCATCAAAATCGTCGTCCCGCGATCGGGCTCAACGAAAATCAAGGCGAGCACGGCTCCAATGAGCGCGCCGGGATAAAGAAATCCACGTTTCCAACAACCAAGCTGCCGTTGATAACGCTCGCCATACCACGCGACTGTGATGATCAAAGCGATCTTGCCAAATTCCGAAGGCTCAAAACGAACACCGTGACCGAGACTGAACCAGCGGCGCGCGCCGTTGATTTTCAGCCCGACGTGCGGCACGAGCACCAGCACGAGCAGGAGGACGGCGAAAGCGAGAATCGGCGCGAAATATTTTTTAAGAAGTGTATAATCAATACTGGCCGCCGTCACACAACCGGCAAGACCGAGCACGCACCAGATCATCTGGTTTTGAAGATAGTGGCCCTTGTCCGCCATGCTCGAGCTATAAAGCATCACCATCCCCAGGGCCAGCAGGGAGGCGACACACAAAACCAAAGTTGTGGTGGCGGTTTTCATTTTATCCAACCGGACGCCGGGGTGAGGTCACCCGGCGTCCGGCCATATATATATCAGCGGGCAGCGCCTGAAGCCGGGACCGAGGGAATCGGAGCCGGTGCGGGCATCGGGTTCACTGGAGCCGGGATCGGCGCGGCGGTTGCGGAACTGTCGGTTGTCGCAGCGGTCGCAGGAGCCGACTTGGCCGGGACTTTCAATTTCTGGCCGACCTTGATTTTATCGGTCTTCAATTCATTCGCGGCGCGGATCAATTTGATCGTGCTGCCGTGTTCGTGAGCGATCTTCATCAGCGAATCACCCGGTTTCACGGTGACAATATTATCGCTGCCGCTGCTCATATCAGTCGCGTTCGCGGTGCTCGTGCTGCCCGAACTGCCAGCGGGAACCTGGAGCTTCTGGCCGACTTTCAATTTCGCCGGAGTGACGCCCGGATTTGCGGCTTCGACGTCCTTGATCTTCACGTGAAATTTCTTGGCGATGGAATAGAACGAATCACCTTTGGCGACGACGTATTCCTGGCCAACCGGCGCGGGAGGCTCAGGAGGAGCGACTGGCGGCGGCGGCATTGGCGGCGGCGTGTTGGAAACCACGGCCAGCGGCGCGGAGTTGGAACTCATCGCCGGGACCGGCGGCAAATTCGTGTCAGGCGTCGGATTCGTGCTGGTGTCCGACGAAGGCAGCGCGGCGGTGTCCGCCGCCGGCGCTTCCTTTTTGCAACCCTGGATCAGCAGCGGACTGATCACGAGAATGTTGATGGCGAAAATCGAAAAAACCGCCACTTTCACGCGGGCGCGTTTTTTATTTTTTTGCTCCAATAGGGAGCCTTGTGGAACGAATGGATTTGGGTTGTTCATTTAGCTTTGGCGCTCTTCAGCGTCCTTTCATTATTTCGAGGTGATGTTTTGGGTTTGGTTTTTTCGCCTCGGGTTTTTTCCTCAAAAAAACCCGGGGCAAATTTAAATTTAAAATTTTAGTTTATGATTCAATTTTTTCCGGCGGTTTCGTCCGGAGAAATTGCTTCGGATTTTTCCACGCCGCGCACGCCCGGTAATTGGTTCACTGCTTCGCGAAATACGTCACCCCGATGCTGGTAATTTCGAAACTGGTCAAAGCTCGGACAGGCTGGTGAAAGCAATATCACATCGCCGGCAACCGCATTTTTCGCCGCAAGTATGACAGCTTCTAACAACGAATCCGTGGCGGCGCAAGGAGTAAAAAGACTCCACGCCGCACGGATTTTTCCACTGGCTTCGCCGATGACAAATGCGCCTTTCACACGCTGGGAAATCAGCGGTCCGACGTAATGAAATTCCTGCCGCTTGTCCTTGCCGCCCGCGATCAGCCAGATGTTGGGATCGCCGCCCGGCGCGGGCGAAACTGAGAGCAGCGCCTTGTGTAACGCATCCACATTCGTGGCCTTGGAATCGTTGATGTAAGTGACGCCGTTGATCTCCGCGATTTTTTCGAAGCGATGCGCGGCAGGCGCGTGCTGCTTGAGGACTTCGACCATGCCATCGAGCGGCAGGCGCAGCACATGTCCGGCGGCGAGCGCAGCCATCATGTTCTCGGCGTTGTGCGAGCCTTGCAAACGGCACTGGCTCATGTCGAGCAGCGGGCCGGACCAATCCGGTAAACGGCTGATGAGCAAACCGCGATCGAGAAAAATATCGGCGCGACGATTGTTTGCGCTGAAGGTGATGACCTTCGCGGGAATTTCAATATTCAGCGCGCGCAATTCGGCGAGGGTCTCGCTTTGAACAATGGCCCAATCGAAAGCTTGCTGGTTCTCAAATAATTTCGCCGTCGCCCGGACATAAGCGGAATGGTTGGGATAACGGTCCAGGTGGTCAGGCGTGATATTCAAAAGCACCGCAACCGCCGGGCGAAAAAATTGCGTCGTCTCGAGTTGAAACGCATTCAACTGGAAGATGAGAAAATCAACATCGCCAGCCTCGAGCACGGTGGAGCAGACGGGGCGCGCGCCATGGCCGCACACGACGGTCTTGCGCTGGCTGTGCAAAAGAATTTGTTCGAGCATTTCGCTGGTCGTACCTTTGCCGTTCGTGCCGGCGATGGCGATGTTCAGGCAGCGGGCGTGTTGATAGCCGAGTTCAAATTCGCCGATGACCGGCACCTGGCGCTTACCGAGTTCACGCAGGATGGGAGCAGCGCCGTCCACGGCGGGACTGGTGATGGCAAGACTGAATTCGCCCTTGGGCATTTTGGCCACGCCCAATTTCACTTCAACGCCGAGTTGGCGAAGCTTGCCCGCTTCGGTGCGCAACTCGGCAGTGTCGGCGAGATCCATAGCGGTGACTTTCGCGCCGTTCTTGCGCAACAGTCCGCACGCGGCGCGGCCCCGCTGGCCGAGGCCCACCACCAACACGTGTTTGTCTTGTAATTCGTGCATCGAAATTTTAGCGAATCTTCAAACTGCTCAACGCCACCACCGCGAACAGCACGCACAAAATATAAAAGCGCGTGACGACCTGCGTTTCATGCCAGTTCTTTTTTTCAAAATGATGATGGATCGGCGCCATTAAAAAAATCCGTTTGCCCGTGCCATAGCGTTTGCGCGTGTAGCGAAAATAACTGGTTTGCAAAATCACCGAGCCCGCTTCCATGACGAATACGCCGCCCGCGATGACCAGCACGAGCGGCTGATGGATAAGCACCGCGACAATTCCCAGCGCGCCACCGAGCGCGAGCGAGCCGGTATCGCCCATGAACACTTGCGCCGGATGGCAGTTGAACCATAAAAATCCCAAACCGGCGCCGCAAAGCGCCGCGCAAAAAACCGTTAATTCGCCCGCGCCCGAGACATGCGGGATTTGCAGGTAGGCAGCCATTTTCACGTTGCCCGCGACATAGGTCATGATCAAAAACACGAACGACACGATGAGCGTGCAACCGATGGCGAGGCCATCGAGGCCATCGGTCAAGTTCACGGCGTTCGAGCTGCCCACAATAGTCAGCGCGGTCAGCACGATTCCGATTCCGGTCGCGCCGGTCGCGACGGGATGTTTGTAAAATGGCACCATAATTTCAGTGATCAACATCTGCGTGGCGGGCGAATACCACAAATAAATTCCGATAAAAAGCGCCAGGGCGATCTGCACCCAAAGTTTGACGCGGGACTTCGCACCCGCGCTGCTCGCTTTGGTTATCTTCGTATAGTCATCGTAAAATCCCAACGACGCCAGCACCACAACTGACAAAACGGTCAACAACACGGGCGTGTTCCATTGCGCCCACAACAGGGTCGTCAAATTCAACGTCAATACGATCAGCAATCCGCCCATCGTCGGCGTGCCAAATTTTTTCGGCTCGCGTCCCGTTAGGTTGCCAGCCACTTCCGCGCGGTCGCGATAATTTTGGCCGAAGCTCAGTTCCTTCAGCCACGCGATGACCTTCGGCCCGAACCACAAACTTAGCAGCAACGCTGTGACTGCCGCTCCCGCCGTGCGAAATGTGATGTAGCGAAACAACCGCAACGAGGACAACTCGGATTCCCAAGGCGTGCCTACGGATTTTTCCATCAAGTATTGACTCAAATAATAAAGCATTCAGACCTTCGCTTCGCCGGACGACCGCAACGCTTCCGCGAGCCGCTCCAGGCGCGTGGCGCGAGACGCCTTCAACAGCATCACATCGCCCGCCTTCAGAAATTGTTTCACTGATTCCACCGCCGTCATCGGGTCACTAAATTCGCCGACATTTTTTAATCCCGCTGTCCGCGCCGCGTGCGCCATGACTCCGGCCATTTTTCCCACCGCAAATAACTGTTCGACGCCGGACTCAGCCGCGCGGCGTCCGACTTCTTCGTGGCCAGCCTGGCTGTGCGCGCCCAATTCGCCCATGTCGCCCAGCACCGCCACCCGCCGTCCCGCGCACGGCATCCGCCGCAAAGTTTCCAATGCCGCCGCCATCGAATCAGCATTGGCGTTATAGGCATCATCCAGCACGCAAATACCATTCCAAATCCACGTTTGGAGTCGCATTTTCGCAGGTTTCGCGCCGGCCAAGCCGTGCAAAATTTCTTCCCGCGTCAAACCAAGTTCCGCGCCGACCGCCACCGCGAATAACGCATTCACCACCTGGTGATTCCCGAGCAAACTGATGCGGTATTCGCCACTAAATTCTTTCTTCGGCGCGCCCACCCAAAACCGGCTGCCACTCGCATCCATCTCTATGTCGCTGGCACACCAATCGTTGCCGTTGCTGATGCCGATTCGGACGACACTTGCGGCGCACCGTTTTGCGATGGTTTCGGTCCAATCACTGTCGCCATTGATAAAAAGTTTGCCATCGTGCGGCAGCATTTCGGCCAGCGAACCTTCTTCCGCCGCTACCCCCGCAAGATCATGGAAAAATTCCAGGTGCTCGCGGCCAATGCTCGTAATCACACCGAATCGCGGCTGGATCATGTCAATTAACGGAGCCAATTCGCCCGGATGATTCGTTCCTGCTTCCAGCACAGCGGCTTGCGTCATTTGGTCGAGCTTCAACAATGTGACCGGCACACCAATATCATTGTTGAAACTTGCTTCGCTCCAGACGGTTTTGAATTTTTGACTCAAGACCGATGCCAATAATTCTTTCGTGCTGGTTTTGCCATTCGAGCCACCCACCGCAATCACCGGAAGCTCGAAATCTTTCCGGTAACGCGCGGCGAATCTGCCCAGCGCCTGCCGCGTATTGTCCACGGCGATGACACCGCATTTCAAACCACTGGGCACTCGTCCGCGTTCGGCGACCACCGCCGTCACACCTTTTCCCGCGACTTCCGCCAAAAAATCGTGGCCATCAAATCGCTCGCCCGCGATGGCGAAAAACAAATCGCCCGGCTGCGCGTGCCGCGAATCGGAACCAACCCGATGCGCGAGTGTCTCGGGCGCCGCGCCGGTGAGTTCACCGCCGCAAGCTTCAGCCACATATTTCAAAGAACGAGAATCCATTTTCCATCGCCGAACGATCGGTTGTTCGGCATCGCCAAAATTATTGCATTCGCGCCATCACGGCGTGCGTGGTCGCCTCACTCACGGTCGTCGGAGCCGACGATGGCGGCGCGGACATTTCCGGCAACCCAGTCGCGTTACCTTTGTCCGGGCGGATGTTCAAATAATTCGCCGCTTGCACTGCGATCTCTTTGAAGACCGGCGCTGCGGCAATGCCCCCTACGTGCCCGTCATGCGGCGCGTCCAGACCGACATAAATGCAAATCTCGGGATTGTCTGCCGGAAAAAATCCGATGAACGATGCAAAGAATTTTTCATTGCTGTAAGTGTGGCCATCGTTTTCCTGCGCGGTACCGGTTTTGCCCGCGACGGTATAATTCGTCATCGCCGCGCCGATCGCCGTGCCGTCGCTGGTCACCACGCTCTTCAACGCTTCAGTCATGTCACGCGCCGCTTCTTCGCTGATCACGCGGCGGACTTGCTGCGGATAATATTTCACCGCCACTGTTCCGTCCGATTCCACCAAACGGTCCACCAACATCGGCTGCATCAGCACGCCTTTGTTCGCGACCGCGCTCATCGCCATCGCCATTTGCAAACAGGTGACGCCGACTTCATGGCCCATCGGAATGCGCGAGATGGAAAGTTTGGTCCAGTTGGTTACGTTGTGCACGATGCCTCGCGATTCGGCCGGCAACGGAATGCCCGTCGAAGTTCCAAAACCAAAACCGCGCATATAATCATACACTCGTTGTTCGCCCATCAAAATTCCGATCTTCGCCGCGCCAATGTTGGACGACTTCGTGATGATTTCCTTCACCGGAATGATGCCGCAGGTGGTGATGTGATCGTGCAGCCATTTTCCCGCGTAGAAAAATTTCCCGTGCTGGCAGTCGAATTCGTCCGTGAGCTTGACGGTGTGATCATTCAACGCGCCGGAAACCACGACAATCTTGAAAGTCGAGCCGGGTTCTTCCACGTCGGTGATGATGCGATTGTTTCTCGCCGCCACGGGATACGCGCCGGGATTGTTCGGATCATAATTCGGCAGCGTGGCCATCGCCAAAATTTCTCCCGTGCGCGGGCGGATGATCATGCCGGAAATGCTCACCGGCGAATGTTTTCTCATGCCGTCTGCGAGTGACGATTCCACGATGCTTTGCAGCACGGAATCAATCGTGAGCACCACATTCAAACCGTCGTGCGGCGCGACTTCCTGTTCGCGCAACGTAACCACTTCGCGGTCGCGGCTATCGCGTTCGGTCAAACGCCAGCCGGGAACACCGCGCAACTTGCCATCGAATTTACGCTCGATGCCATCCACGCCGACCGAGACTTGCTCGCGCACGCCGTTGTTAGTTTCGTCGGCGATGCCCATGTAACCGATAACGTGCGCGGCGAGCAGGCCGTTGGGATAATTGCGCAACTGATCGTCAACCGGATCGGTGAAAATCGCTTTCGTGCGCAAATCGCGCAGCGCGGCCTGGTCTTTTTTTGAAAGACGTTTTTCATCCAGGCCGAAGGAAAGATTTGTCATCGTCTCCTGAATTTTTTCCCAGGTGTCGCTGGAAACTTTGCGTTTCAGCAGCACATATTTGACCGGAATATCTTTTCCATTTTTTACGGATTGAGTGCGCGGCGTGATGCGCTTTTCCAAATCGTTTTCCGGCAACGCGAGCAAAGGCGCGATTGCCTGCGCCACGGCGGAGACGTGATTGCTGAGCAGCGAAGGATCAGCGCAAACCGTTTTGACGAACACGCTGGTGGCGAGCAGATTGTTTTTGCAATCGAGGATGTCACCGCGGCGCGGTTCGAGGCGGAAAGTATATTGGGTATTGCTGCGCGCTTCCTTCGACAATTCGCCGTGGCGGACCACCTGCAAGTCCACGAGACGATAGCCCAGCCCCGCGAAAGCCATCGCGAGCAGGACGGTCAACCAGACCAGCCGTTTAAATTGCAGTTTCTTTACCATTGTCGAAAAGCTTTTTACCAACCGCCCGCATACCCATCGGTTCCTCGGCCGACGAGCCTTGCGGGCGGCGGTAAAAAAATCGTTGCCTCACGGCATGCCCAGCATCTGGGTTTTTCCGGGGATGAATTCGGCTTCGCGCGTCGCGGGTGCCGGTTCATTCACGGTTTCGGTCAGGCGCCAGATTTGATTGGGCTGGGGCGGGCCAAGGCCGAGTTTCAATTCTCTCGCGCGCGCCTCGAGGGACGCCGGCGAAAGGAGAGTGGCCAGTTGGCGTTTCAACTTTTCATTTTTGTCGCGCACATCCGTGAGGTGCCGCTCACCGGTGCGGATCTGCTGCGAAAGTTCGGCGATCTGTTTTTTCTGCCAGACATAGCCGACGCAGCAGACCACGATGAAAAAACAGATGAGCGACGCCTTGAGCGCCGGTCCAAAGAGAAAGGCCGCCGACTGATTTTTGCGATTCCGTGCCATGCTAAATTTTTTCCATCACCCGCAACTGCGCGCTCCGGCTGCGAGGATTTTCCGCCAATTCCACCGCACCCGGCTTGATTGCCTTGCGCTGCACCCAAATTAATTCCGCCTTCCGGGGACGCCGCAATTCCGGCACGTCCACCGGCCCGTCAAATTCATATTCGCGAGTAAGTTCGCGCCCGAATTCTTTCACCACTCTGTCTTCCAGCGAATGAAACGTGATGACCGCGAGCCGCCCGCCCGCCTTCAACGCTTTCACCGCCGCTGTCAAACCCCGCCGCACCGAACCGAGTTCATCGTTCACCGCCATTCGCAACGCCTGGAAAACCTGCGTGGCCGGATGCGTCCGTTTTCCGTGGCGCGGTGCCAGGCGCTCGATCAAATCCGCCAACTGTTTCGTCGTGGTGAAGGGACGCTGCTTGCGGTCTTGCTCGATCGCCCGCGCGAACCTTCGCGATTGCGTCTCGCCGCCGAGTTGAAAAAAAATGTCCGCCAACTCATCCGCCTCGAGCCCGTTCACCAGCTCCGCCGCCGTGACGCTCTGCCGCGTGTCCATGCGCATGTCGAGCGGACCATCCTGCTGAAAGCTGAACCCCCGCTCCGCCTCGTCCAACTGTGGCGAACTCACGCCCAGGTCCAGCAACACGCCGTCATAACTTCCTGGCTCCAACAATCGCGCCCATTCTGCAAAATTCGCGCGCACTATCTCAAAACGCCCCGCAAAATCTTTCAACCGCTCAGCCGCCGCCTCAACCGCGACGCCATCGCGATCGCATCCAGACACGCATCCATTCGGCGCGCTCGCTGCCAAAATGGCTGCCGCGTGTCCAGCCCCACCGAGCGTCCCGTCGGCGTACCGTCCGCCCGGCTTCACTCTTAGCGCGGACAGAACTTCCGCCACCATCACTGGATTGTGGTTGTAGTTTGGCACCGCGCATGTTGGTCAGACTTGAGGTTGGCCCGCGCCAAAGAACCGCGACGTCAACCGGCCCAACGCCGTCTCCTCGGTTCTGGCTGCGGGTTGTAACCTGGGAGCAGGGTTCTCCGGTTTCCCCGCCAGTTTCGCGGGAATGACTTCCAGGTCAGTATCGCTCAAATCGTTTCTAACAACTTTTACTCGTTCCAATGAAAGTTCGGTTTGCACCGCGGTCCGAGGACGCGCAGGCTTAACCGCTTCCCGCGCAGGCAAATAAGCCAGCGGGTTCACTTTTTTCATCAACCCCGAAAACATCGGAGCCTTGGGCGTAACCGGCGCAACTGGCGCGACCTTCGCCACCGGTTGAAGTTCCAAAGTTTGCGGAATAACCTCGGCCGGCGCAGCCATATTCAAAGCCACTTCCTCTTTTGCCACTGGAACGGATTCCACTGCTTGAACCTCTTTAACAATCACCGGAACGACCGCCGGTTGAGCTTGGTCATCGAACAAAAATTCCGTTGGCATCACCGTCGGAGCCGGCTTGATCTCAGGCGCGACCACCAACACTGGCAATTCCGGCGCCGCGACGATTGTTGCCGAATCCGTTTTTGCGGGCGCGACCGTTTGCGACGCCTTCGTTGAATGTGCGAAAGGATTTTTGGCCGACTCGAATTTCGGCAGCAGGTTCTCCGTGCGCATGCGGTAAGGGCTGTGGGTATTGCGCATCCCGATCATGCTTTTTCCCGTGGCCAGCAATTTTGAAAAGTTCATAGTTGTTTAGATCAGTCCGATTGCGTCGCCGCTCAGAGCTTCGTCCGCCTGCATCACTGCCGCGTGACGATCGGGGTCCCAGACCCCGAAACAGTCCACCATTCCGACAAACTCAACTTCTTTCTTCAAACCCGCGAGGCTCGCCATCGCCTCGGGAATGCAAACCCGCCCGGCCTTGTCCACCGTGACACCTGCCGACTTGCTGCCGATCAATCGCCGGAGCGCCTCGGCCCGCGGATCGCCCAACTGCATCGCGCTCAACTTTTCCGCCAGCGCCGCCATCCGGCTCGGCGGCAAAACCAAAAGACTTACGGCCCCGGGAATCGTCCGGCTCGGCCACGGGATGAGGGTCAACTCCGCCTCGGGCTGCGAGGGACGCCATCTGGCCGGCACTTGCACGCGCCTTTTGTCATCGAGGCCATGACGAAAAGTGCCCGTGTAATGCGTTTTTTCATTTATAGCGTTTTCGGCCATTTTCCACATCGGGCACAACTTCACCCTTAGTTATCCACAACGCGACTATTTAAGCCATTTTGCCCCACCAACTGTCAATAAATTAATCCGAATAAATGTTATTCAAGAGTTATTCACATTTTGGCATCCTTTGGGGAAAAGTCAAAATCGGGTCAATCTTATTTTTTAATTGATAAACCCCAATGAATACGGGCTCATTTTGAATTCACTCTTTCCTGTGAAGGATTTTATCTCCCCAGCTATTCACGTTCCGTGTAGGCCAAATACCGACACGAAAAAACCGGGGTTTTTCCCAGTGGATTTTTTACTTACTCGCCCCACTTCAATTTTCGCACCAATTCCTCCCTGCCGAGAAACTCACCTTGACCGATGCCAAAGACGTCATCACCATCACCTTCCGTAAGGATTGTGAAACGCTTATTTTCCATCCGTTCGCCCCGGCAATCGGCGTTCTCGCTGATTGAATTGATCGCCGTGATCGCGGTCATCGCGATTCTGGCGGCGTTGCTTTTCCCTGCCCTATCCCGAGCCAGGGCGCGGGCCTCGCGGACGGCGTGCCTGAATAACCTAAAGCAACTAAATCTGGCAACTCATCTCTACGCGGATGACCACAATGATCTCCCGCCGGACAACGGCATCGCCTCCTACAATACTTACAGGGAACTTATCAACAGCTATGTGAATCAAAAGACCTCATCTACTTCTCACGATCGTATCTTCACGTGTCCTCGCGACTCCTTTTATTTCGACGAATCCACTGGGGCCTATTCGCCTAAAGGCCATCATGAACAAGCCATGTATGATTATACGAGTTACTCCTTTAATGGACTTAATGGAATTACTAATTTCCCCGCCGCCAGGAGCGGGGTGGTTCTTCACGGGCTCCGCGGCCAGCGTCTGATAACGGTAAAAAATTCCTCTAAAACTGTTTTAATTCTCGAAGCCGCTGGCTTCTTTCCCTATTCCTGGCACGACGTCGCGGCCCCTGCCAGCGCGAACCCCGCTGTGAATGACGCTCTGGACATGGTCAGTTTTGTGGATGGCCATGTTAGCTATATTAAAATGTATTGGAATGTTGCCGCCGTCTATCCCGATGGAATCCACTCTCTATCTGCTTACTATGATCCTCCGGAGGGTTATGATTATAAGTGGAGTGGTGATTAGCTCTCTATATACTTGCTTATAGCTTGGGTCTTACTCTATTCATGCGATACCTCCACGCATCGCCAATTACTAATCACAAATGCGCACCGAAGATTTCGATTTTATTTTGCCGCCTGAGCTGATCGCGCAAACGCCCGTTGCCGAGCGCGATCAGTCGCGGTTGTTGGTTCTCCATCGCGACACGCGAAAAATCGAACATAAAACTTTTCGCGACTTCACTGATTTCCTGCGCTCAGGCGACGTCCTTGTGCTGAATAATTCCCGTGTCATTCCCGCCCGCCTGCGCGGAGCGAATGCAAAAAGTGGCGGCCAATTCGAAATTTTGTTGCTCGAGGAAAATGCCCGCAATGATTGGTGGGTGATGTTACGGCCCGGAAAACGTGCGCGCATCGGCGCTGAAATCATTTTACGCGATCCAGCCGGTAATTCCACTTCGATTCGATCAACTGTGACCGCCGTTAACGATGAAGGACATCGGCGATTGAGCTTTTCCGGTATTGCGGACATTCGAGATTCCCTCGATACCTTGGGTGAAATCCCGCTGCCTCCTTATATCACGCGCGAAAATTCCGGCGAACTTGCTACCGACAAGCTCCGTTATCAAACTGTTTACGCGAATCCCGCCGGATCAGTGGCCGCGCCAACTGCCGGTTTGCATTTCACTCCGAAATTGCTCGACGAAATTCGCGCGCGCGGTGTGACGGTTTGTTTTGTAACGCTTCACGTTGGCCTCGGCACCTTCGCTCCGGTCAAGGCCGACACGCTCGAGGCCCACACGATGCACGAGGAGCGTTTTGAAGTCAGCGAAGAGACTGCGCAAATCGTCACCGATGCGAAAGCGAACGGCCGGCGGGTCATCGCCGTCGGCACGACCAGTGTGCGCGTGCTCGAAAGTGTCGCCGCGCAACATCACGGCCGGCTCATCGCGGGAAACGGACGCACGCGCATTTTTATTTATCCGCCGCGCGCCTTTGCCATCGTGGACGCCTTGCTGACGAATTTTCATTTGCCGCGTTCGACCTTGCTGATGCTCGTGAGCGCCTTTGCCGCGCCGGGTGAAAGTCACGGACGCGAATTTGTTTTAACGGCCTATGCGGAAGCGATTCGCGAGCGCTATCGTTTTTTCAGTTACGGCGATGCGATGCTGCTCGTTTGAGAAAGAAATTATTGCGCCGCGGATTTACTCAAGTTTCGTCTCCACCCACCGCGCCTGAAGCCAGAGCAAATCCGCCAGGCGATTGAGATAAACGATGATGTGCGAATTCTGTAATTGCTTCGACTCATGCAATTCACAAACCCGCCGCTCGGCCCGGCGGCAAACCGTTCGTGCGACATCCAGCGCCGCCGAATTCACGCATGCACCCGGCGTCGCCCAGCCTTTGAACGTCACCTTCTGCGCTTCGATTTCAGCCACCACTTGATCAAGCTTCACGGTCATTTCGGGGGTGACGAGAGAATAACCGTCCTGCACATAACGCGAAAGATGCTCGACCGACGTGGCCAATTCCCCCATCAACACGACCAAATCCTTTTGCACGCTCAAGATGGTTTCGCGAATGAAGTCATGTTCCGTGGTGGCGCGGGCCATGCCGAGCGCGGTATTCAATTCATCCACGCAGCCGTAAGCTTCGACGCGCGGATGACACTTCGAGACCCGCCGGTTATACATCAATCCCGTCGTCCCTTCATCGCCTGTTTTGGTAACAATACTCATCGCAAAATTCTTCCTGATGGACCGCGCGCAGCAACTCCCGCCAATCGTGCCGCCCGCGCCTCATCCGCGGCGTGAAAACAACCAAAGCTTCCGCTCCAAAAGTTTTCCCAAAATCCTCATCAAACCTGACACGGCTTTCCCATTTCGCACTGCTGCGGGCCAAAGACCCGCGGTCCGTTTCGAAATTGTCACGCCACGACTCGTCCTAGTCAACACCGCCATTGACGCTCCGCGTCCCCTTCCCTAGCCTCAGCTCCGTTGACCTATGAACGCAAAGGTAATTCTCAAAACCATTTTTCTCATCGTTGTGCTGCTCCTGCTCGTGTTGATGGGTATGCACAATCAAACGACGATCACTTTCACGCTGCCACCGCTGCTCACGAAAACCATCAGCCAACCCGCCGCGCTCATGTATTTTGGATTTTTCGCGGTGGGCGTTTTGACGGGAACAATTCTTACGGTGGGCGGCGGAAAACGCGGCGGTGGCGGGAAATCAAAAGGCGATTGATATTCGCCATCACAAATTTTTCTAGTGAGAAGTTTGAGGACGCTTCACCGGTTGCGGTTGCTCCACTTTGTCTTTGTACGCGATCACGCCCGCAACAATCGCCTGCGCCATCTGTGTCCGAAAATTCGCGTCGTAAATGCGGCGGGCATCTGACGGATTGGACATAAAACCTCCCTCGATCAACACCGCTGGCATCTCCGCGTCGCGCAACACTTCAAACCGCGCGCGCCGCACCCCGCGATCTTCCACATTCAAATGTTGGATGAGCGAATGCTGCAATTCATACGCCAGCAGCATGTTTTTTTCATCGTTGCGATTCCCCACTTTGCGACTCGCGCCGATGACTTCGCCACCGGCATTGCTGGAACTCGCGCCCACCGGCGTCATGCAAAAAGTTTGCGCGCCGGAAACGGAACTATTTCCCGGAAGTTCGTTCCAGTGAAGGCTGATGAACAAATCCGCGCCGCGCCGCCGCGCAATGTCCGGCCGCACCGGCAAATCAATGAACGTATCGGTGGTGCGGGTGAGAGATGTTTTAAATCCCGCGCGGCTTAATTGCCTGGCGACTTCTTCGGCTAAAAGAAGCGTGTATTTTTTCTCCTGATGCGAACCCAGTTGATTTCCCGGATCTTTGCCGCCGTGGCCAGGATCAATGACAATATTTTTTACCGCGCCGGGCCGCAAATTTTTTGACGGGTAAAGCACCGGCGCTACGGCCGTCTCCAAATCCACTTGTGCGATGCATCCCGCGCCGTCACGCACCAGCATCGGATACGACAGGCAGACACCGATGCCGTTGACCTGTGCCTCACGGGAATCTTTGCGAAAAAGCAAACGTGTTAGATGATTACTAAGCTGGATTTCATCGCCCGCTTTCGACCATTGAACAGAGAAATTATTGACCCGCGCCCATTCATTCAGGCGCGCATAATTGCGCCCGGAAATTTCGACGTGAGTGGCTCGGGGTTTTGCGCTGGGGGACATTGCCGCCGCTTGCGCACTCGCGCTCGCGAGCAGCAAAGACAAAATAACTGCGGCCTTCATTGTCGGCAATTTGCAGTTGGTCAACGAGGGATACAAGTTATTTTCACGTTGCCTGGCGCACTCGCGCAATCATAAACCGCTAAAAAACGCCATCTTAACGGATCGCGGGTATATGACCCGCAGCAAGGTTCATAAGGTCAAGCCGCATTCGACTTAGTCCCCCGACCCGCGTGAGTCCATCCGCGCCGCATCATCGCAAAAGCTGGGATTATAGTTTCAAAATTCCTGCCCAATCGAAAGCGGCAATCTTCGCGCGGGTCGCCGCGGGTCGCAGACCCGTGCTCTCTACGGATTGGCGCTTATGCGCCATCAAGTTATTTTCCCAAATAGATACGCCGCTGCCAAAATTCGTGAATTCCGTTGACGCATCCTAAGACGTTACTTAGATTGACTTCTTAAATTTTTTTACGAAATTTCGCTGTTTAAAAACGATTAATAAAATCCATGACCACACCCGCCGTACCCTCTCCCGCTAAAGGTCTCGAAGGCGTCGTCGCCGCGATTTCACGGCTCAGCGACGTCCAGGGCGAAGCCGGCCGCTTGATTTATTGCGGCTACGATATTGATGAACTTGCCGGCAACGTCACGTTTGAAGAAGTCATCTATTTGCTGCACCACGCGCATCTTCCCAATCGCAAAGAATTGCAGGACCTCAAAGAGCGCCTCGCCGCCGCGCGTGAATTGCCCGCCGGAGTCATTCAAATCATCAAGCTTTTGCCGAAGGACACGCCCCCGATGCACGCCATCCGCACCGCGATTTCCGCGCTCGGCTGTTTCGACACCACTTCCGACGACGACTCGATGGATGCGCAACGGCAAAAGGCGATTCGCCTGATCGCGCGCATGCCCATCGTGACCGCCTATTTTCATTGCGCGCGCCAGGGCAAACCCTTGCTCCCGCCCGACCCCACGCTCGGTGAAGCCGCGAACTTCCTTTACCTCATTGACGGCGTGAAACCTTCCGCCGAAAAAGAGAAAACCCTGGACATGTGCTACGTCCTCCACGCGGACCACGGCATGAACGCCTCGACCTTCAGCGCGCGCGTGACCATCGCCACCTTGAGCGACATGTATTCCGCGATCACCACCGCCATCGGCACGCTCAAAGGTCCCTTGCACGGCGGCGCCAACGAAGGCGTGATCAAGATGCTCCAGGAAATCGGCTCGCTCGACCGCGTGGATGACTACGTCGCTGAATGCCTTGAGCAAAAGAAAAAAATCATGGGCATCGGCCATCGCGTTTACAAAACACTCGACCCGCGCGCGCCCCATCTCAAGCGCATGGCGCAAATATTGAGCGCGCAACTCGGCGAACCCAAGTGGATCCAGATGAGCGAACGCATCGCCGCGCTGATGCTCGAGAAAAAACATCTCCACGCGAACGTGGATTTCTATTCCGCCACCGTTTATTTCTCGCTCGGCATCCCGACCGATTTGTTCACGCCCATCTTCGCGATCTCGCGCGTCTCCGGCTGGACCGCGCAAGTGCTCGAACAGCTTGCCGACAATCGCCTCATCCGCCCGCAAAGCGTTTACATCGGACCGACCGGTTTGAAAGTCGTGCCGATTGACAAACGATAATTCGCGGCTGATCTTCGAGTCTAAAGTTCAAATCTGTTTTGAGCTTTGGACTTTTGTCCGGCTTGTCAGCCAATAAAATCTTTTAACCTCACGCCTCACCCCCTAAACTCCTTTTTGATGAATATTCACGAATATCAAGCCAAACAACTCCTCGCTCAATACGGCGTGGCCGTGCCCGCGGGCGACGTCTGCAGCACCGCCGAAGAAGCCAAAGCGATTTCGGAAAAACTTTTTGCCAAGGGCGAAAAACTTGTGGTGGTGAAATCGCAGATCCACGCGGGCGGACGCGGCAAAGGCACTTTCAAAAGCGGATTCCAGGGCGGCGTGAAATTGTGCAAAACCGCGGATGACGTTTACGAAAAAGCCAAGGCCATGCTCGGCCAGGTGCTCGTGACCAAACAGACCGGCGCCGAAGGACGGCTCGTCAGCAAACTGCTTGTCGCCGGTGCGCCCGCCATCAAGAAGGAACTTTATCTCGCGGTCTTGCTGGATCGCGCGACGTCGCGGCCCTTGATCATGGTCAGCACCGAGGGCGGTGTGGACATCGAGGAAGTTGCCGAAAAGACACCGGAAAAAATCGTCAAGGAAACCATTGACCCCGCCGTCGGCATGATGGCCTACCAGGGCCGCAAACTTGCCGTGGCGCTCGGACTCAAAGGCGATTTGATCGCTCAAGGCGCGAAGCTGCTCATGGGCGTTTACAAAACCTGGTGGGAATGCGATGCCGCGATGGTGGAGATCAATCCGCTGTGCATCGTCGAAGGCCCGGACGGCAAAGACACCCTCTCCGCCGTGGACGCCAAAATCGGCCTCGACGACAACGCGCTCTATCGCCACAAAAATATCATGGACATGCGCGACCTCGCCGAGGAAGCGCCGCTCGAAACTGAGGCGAGCAAGTTCAGCCTCAATTATATCAAGCTCGACGGCAACATCGCCTGCCTCGTCAACGGCGCCGGCCTCGCGATGGCCACCATGGACATCATCCAGCATTTCGGGGGCAGCCCGGCAAACTTCCTCGACGTCGGCGGCGGCGCGAGCAAAGACCAGGTCACCGCGGCCTTCCGCATCATCCTCAGTGATGCCAACGTCAAAGGCATCATGGTGAATATTTTCGGCGGCATCATGGATTGCAATATCATCGCCACCGGCATCGTCGCCGCCGTCCGCGAAACCGGTTTGAAACTCCCGCTCGTCGTCCGCCTCGAAGGCAACAACGTCGCCGCCGGGAAAAAAACCCTCGCCGAATCTGGCTTGACCATCATCAGCGGCGATTCCATGGCCGACGCGGCGCAAAAAGTTGTGAAAGCCGTTGGGAAATAATAATTTAAAACTCCCATAGATTTTATGCTGAAGATCACCGAAATCGCCTTTAGTTGCTACGCCGTCACCGACATGCCGCGCGCCCGCAAATTTTATGAAGGCGTGCTCGGTCTCAAGCCCACGACCGTCCACGATTCCGAACACGGTCACTGGGTTGAGTACGAAATCGGTCCTCACGCGCTCGCTCTCGGCTCGTCGCCCATGTTCAAGCCCAGCCCTGATGGCTGCTCCGTCGCCCTCGAAGTCGAGGATTTCGCTGCCGCCACCGCCCAACTCCGCGCGAACAACGTAAAATTCCGCATCGAACCCATGGACACCCCCGTCTGCCAAATGGCCATGTTCTTCGATCCGGATGGCAACAGCGTTTGCATTCATAAACGGAAAAAATCGTGAGCGTGAATTATAATTTTCCCCTTTGGAAGCCGAGTCGGCCTTATGTGTGCCCAGCCAACGCTGGTCCGTCATGGCATGAAGCGTTTGAGTCCGGGATGGATATGGCTGAGCTTGAAGACAATCTCAAACTATCGCCTTGGGAACGCATGGTAAAACACGATCAAATATTGAACGACTTTCTGCAACGCGAAGAGTTTTTTAACTTTATGCAACGAGGCCGTGAATTTGTGAATCGAGTCGAAGCCAATCGAAATCTTCAGTCAAAAATTTAACAATTAATTTTTTTCCATGTCCATCCTCATCACCCCCGAAACCAAAATCCTCGTCCAAGGCATCACCGGCAGCTTTGGCGCGCGCCACACCCAACTCAGCCTTGCTTACGGCACGAAAGTCGTCGCCGGTGTCACGCCCGGAAAAGGCGGCCAACTTTTTGAAAACACCGTCCCCATCTTCGATACCGTCGCCGAAGCCGCGAAACAAACCGGCGCGACCGTCTCCGCGATTTTTGTCCCCCCGCCCTTCGCCGCCGACGCCATCCTTGAAGCCGTTGACGCCAACCTCGATCTCGCCGTCTGCATCACCGAAGGCATTCCCGTCAACGACATGGTGAAAGTAAAACGCGCCATGCTCGGCCGGAAAACCCGCCTCATCGGCCCCAACTGCCCCGGCGTCGTCACACCCGGCACGGGCAAAGATTCTCACGGCGGCTGCCGCATCGGCATTGCGCCCGGCTACATTCATAAAAAAGGAAATATCGGCGTCGTCTCCCGCAGCGGCACGTTGACCTACGAAGCAGTCTGGCAACTCACCTGTCGCGGTGTCGGCCAATCCACCTGCGTCGGCATCGGCGGCGATCCCGTCAACGGCACTTCGCACCTCGACATCATTAAGATGTTCAACGACGACCCCGAAACCACCGGCATCATCATGATCGGTGAAATCGGCGGTTCCGCTGAAGAAGAAGCGGCCGAATGGATCAAGTTGAATTGCAAAAAACCCGTCGCCGGTTTCATCGCGGGCGCGACTGCGCCACCCGGACGCCGCATGGGCCACGCCGGCGCGATTGTTAGCGGCGGCAAAGGCACCGCAGCCGCCAAGATCGCGGCCTTTCGCGACGCGGGCATCGGCATCGCCGCCACACCTTCCGAAATGGCGGACACGCTGCTCAAAATGATGTAGCCGCGCGATGCGTTCGAGTTGCGCGCGTGATGGCTTGACAGCGCGTTCGATTTCTTGCTCTTTGGTGCATGGCCGCAACCTTCGAGGGCAATGGCGCTTCTTGATTTCATTTTAAACCTGGCAGCCCTGCTGCTCTGGTTGAATTGGCTTTCGATCCACTCGGACCCATTGGCGCGGGCTTCGGCGGCGTCGCTCATCGGCACCTTGAAAAAAGCCGATTCTTCCGGACCGCGCCGCTGGAAATCACTGGTTGGCCTCGTGCTGCTTCTGGGTTTTCGCGCCGTCATTTATTGGCAACTTAGCCCGACGGTGCATTGGTCGCCGACCTTGAGCCTGGGCGTCATCGTGCTTTCTTTTCGCGGAGATTTTTTCACCCACGTCCTGTTGTTCTCGGTGATGAGTTTCCTCTTTGCGCTCGCGACATTTTATTTCTGGCTCGTCCTCCTGTCTGTCGTGAACACCAGCGTGCCCGACAAGGATCCGCTTCAAAAATTAGTGCGCCTCCATTTCCGCTGGCTGGAGCGCTGGCCCGCGCCTATCAAACTCCTTCTGCCATTTTTATTCGGCGCGCTCTTTTGGGTTTCGTTCCACCCATTGCTCGCCTTTCTGGACATAACCCCCGGCATCAAATCCACCGCGCAACTCTTCCGCCAATCCGCGATCATCGGCCTCGCCGCCTATCTCGCCTGGAAATTTCTCGTGGTGGGTGTCCTCCTGCTCCATCTGCTCAATAGTTACGTCTATCTCGGCAACCATTCGTTTTGGAATTTCATCAATGCCACCGCTCGCAATATGTTGTTCCTCCTGCGCTGGCTCCCGTTGCGTTTGGGCAAGATGGATTTCGTCCCGGTGATCGGGATCGCGCTGGTGTTTTTAGTCTGCGAAACTTTTTCCCGCCTGACCGTGTGGCTGCCGCCGCGCTTCTATCATCTGCTGCCGTTTTAAAAACGGCCGGCGAATCACGCCAGCGGTAATTTCACCACCACCGTCGTCCCCGCGCCGAGTTCGCTTTCAAGCGCAAGGCTGCCCCCGTGCAATTCCGTCAACCGTTTTGAAATCACCAATCCCAACCCGAGCCCCTGCTGCTCGTGTTGCTTGCGGTCGAATTGCATGTAAGCGCCCAGTTTTCGGATATGATCCGGATGCATCCCGCGCCCACGATCGGCAATGTTCAAGGTCAATTCCTTGTCTGAAGGCGCCATCGTGATCACGACCTGGGTGCCGCCATTTGAAAACTTAAAAGCATTGTGAGTCAATTCATCCACGATCTTGGTGAGATATTCCTCGGAGATCGCCACGGGCTTGTCCTGCAAATAGAGCTTCAGATCCTGTGTGCGTCCGACCGAGTCCGCCTGGCTCATCGCACTGGCTTCCACGATTTTCTTTGGCGACGTCGTTTGTTTTTTCCGCAAAGCGGCGATGCGCAATGGGTCTGCTCCAAGCAATTCAATCTGCGAATAAATCAAAAAGTTCTCGATCAATCGCTCAAGGCGTTTGCCGGATTCGTGGATGATTTGTCCCATCTCAGCGATTTCCGCCGGCGGCAAAGTCGCGGCGTCCGTCGAAAGGATTTCGCCATAAGCCAGAATTCCGTTCAGGGGCGTGCGCAATTCGTGAGGCAACATCAAGCTGATGTTGTCGCGCAAGTCAGCCATTTTTTTCTCCGCTTCATCGCGCAACGCCTGGGATTTTTTCAACCGCGCTTCGACTGCGCCATAGAGCGCCTCAATGGTGAAAGGTTTCGCGAGATAATCGTCCGCGCCCAGTTCCATGCCGTGGCGCATGCCCGCGTTGTCGGCCAGGCCCGTCATTAAAATAAAAGGAATCGCCGCCGTCGCTGGCTGGCTGCGCAGCGATGAAAGTGTCAGGTAACCGTCCACCTTGCCCATGTTGACGTCGCAAAGAATGATGTCCGGCAAAGTTTTTTGGGCTTTTTCAATGCCTACCTCGCCGTTTTCGGCCTCAACAACTTCATAACCCTTTTGGCGGAGCGCCAGTTGGATCATCTCCCTCAACCACTCTTCATCATCTATGACGAGGACTTTTTTCATCGCTCTTTCTCGGACGTTATTAAAATTTATCGGCTGCCAGACAACGCAATTTCCACGCCGGAGACGTCACTTATGATGACTCACCCGCCCCGCGCTGGTTCACGAGCATAACATGTCGCAAAACCGGCAACCTTCAAGCTCTTTCCCAAAAGTATAAATCCGCCTCCGCCTTGTCGAGCACTTATAAATCTTTGTAGTTACTGGCGTAACTCTATGTCCATAACTGGTGCATTCTTGTCCCACCTTGATACAAAAAATTTCGCGCCCGGATTCGTTGGAATTCCGTGGCGCGAAATGTGAAATCGCCTTTTAAAAATTAACCTGGCCGCCGCGAACCTGCTTACTTCAACTGCGACATGATCTGGTCCGTGATCGCCTGCACCGCCGCTTCCGCATCGGCATCAAAACTCGGCGAACCGCTTCCCTTGGACGATGTTTGCGTCAGCGCGCATGCCACGCCCGGACGCCATTCATCGTTATCGCACAATTCACATTCCTTGAGTCCGTGACGCGGGTCGGGAATGCCAAGACTCTGTTTGATCTTTAGCAAATCCTGGAGTTGCGCTGCCGTCATCGTTTTTGCCGGACGTCCGAGTTGCGCCGTCACGAGCACGGTGCGGCAATACGCTTCCAAAATTTCCATTTTGAAATACGCGTCCTCGACATTGTTGTGACTCCACGAAACCACGCCGTGGTTCGCCATCAAAATCGTGTTGTGTTTGTCCACGAGTTCCGCGACCAGCTTGCCCATCTCGGGTGTGCCGGGCGTGCGGTACGGCGCGATCGCCACCGACGAAAAAACTTCATACTCCGGAATCATGCACGTCGGCGGATTGATGCCCGCAACCGCGAAGCCCGTGCTGTACGGCGGATGACAATGCACCGTCGCCACCGCGCGCGGCTGCCGCTTCATGATTTGCAAGTGCATCAGGATTTCGCTGGTGCGCTTTTTCACGCCGCAATATTGATTGCCCTCAAAATCCACGAGGCACATGTCTTCCGGCTTCATGAAGCCCTTGCTCACCAGCGTCGGGGTGCAAAGCGCGATGTCTTCGCCTACGCGAATCGCGATGTTGCCGCCATTGCCGTCCACATATTCGCGCTGCCACAAGCGGCGGCCAATATCACAAAGCTGTTCTTTCAACGATTGGCAATATGGCGAATTAAAAAACGCTTCGAGTTCGCTCTTCGAACTTTTTGAAGTCAAAGTTTTTCCCGGAGCAGACACCTCTCCATTTAATTTTGGCGCGACGGCAGACGAAGCCGCCGCCTCGCCATTCGTCTTGATGACGCGGCGATTTTCGATGTCGCGCAACAAGTCCTGCGCCGACGGCGTGATGATCGCATCTTCCGGCAGGCTGTTCAGGTCGCCGCCGCTATTCAGTAATTGCTCGATGTCCCGCGCACTAATGACAGTTCTCATTTATTAAAAGGATTGTAAAAAATTTCGTCCACCAGCGCCGCGTTGATCGCGTCAATGGGCGCCAATTTCGCCAGCGGTTGCGCCGCCTCGCGGCCCTCGACATAACCGATTGTCTGTCCCACGCCGCCGCCCAAATCGTCATACACCACCAGGCTCGGATCTTTGCTCAAACCCGCGGGCGTCTCCGTGCCGTTCTGATAATGCTCGCGCGTGAATGGCGAAACGATCAGCCAGCGCCCGCCTTCGAGCGATTCCAGCGTCTTGCTCAACGTCACCCGGCCAATCACGGAACCCAGTTTCATTTCGTCGTAAAAATTTTTGTCAAACCGGAACGCCCGGTTCGATTTCATCCACCACGCCCAGTACCATCCAACGCGCCGGGCTTTTATCGTCGCCCATGGCTTTGCGGGCTGCCGAACCGTCCGAAGAAATCACCACGCGCTGGTGCATGCCCGCGCCATGACAATCAATCGCCACCTGCGGCGCGCCTTCCGGCTCGCCCGCGTTGTTGATCGGCTGGCAAATCACGAAACGCCATCCCGTAAAACTCGGATGTTTCCGGGTCGCCGTGACATTGCCTTCAACCCGCGCCAATAACATGCTCAGTAAATTTTAAGGTTATCCACCATCACGCAACGCCGCGTGCGCGTGAACGTCCGCGGATTCGTCACACCTTCACCGGTCGGCGTGGCGATCGAATAGCTCAAATAGCCTTCCCCGCCCAGCCCCAGTCCCGCCATGCTCGCCCCGTTCTTGATGAACAACGTCGTATCGAGCGCGCGCCCCATTTCCGTCATCGCTTCGATGTCGTGCGAATGAATGATCGCGGTATGTTTGTAACCATGCTCGGCTTCGAGCGAGCTTTGCACGCCTTCCTCCAAACTTTTCACACGCACGATCGGCAGGAAAGGCATCATCTGTTCTTCAACAACGAACGGATGATTTGCGTCCGTCTCGGCGAATAATAACTGCGTTCCCGCCGGCAAATTCACCCCCGCCGCTGTGGCGAGCACACTCGGGTCTTTGCCGATAAAATCGCGATTCACCGAAGCGTGTGCGCAGCCGCCGCCTTGTCCTTCTTTAAAAGTAAACGCCGCCTTCGTTAGCGCGTCGAGCTGCGCTGAATTCAGTTTCACTGCGCCGTGCTTTTCCATTTCGCCCATCAATTTTCCGGCGATGCCGTCTAGCGCGAAAACTTCCTTCTCGCCAATGCACAATAAATTATTGTCGTACGCCGCGCCGCTGATAATGGCTTTGGCCGCGCGTTTCATGCACGCCGTGTCGTCCACGTACACCGGCGGATTTCCTGGGCCCGCGCAAATCGCGCGCTTGCCGGTTTGCATCGCCGCCTTCACCACGGCAGGTCCGCCGGTCACGAGCAGGATGCGAATTGCTTCGTGTTTGCAGATCGCCGCGAAACTTTCCATCGTCGGCTTCTCGATCAGGCACGCGATATTTTCAATGCCCGTTTCGCGATAAATCGCTTCGTTATAAGCGCGCACGGCGACCGCCGCGCAACGCACCGCCGAAGGATGCGCGTTGAACACCACCGCATTTCCCGCCGCGACGATGTTCACAATATTGCCGCTCAAGGTCGGAATGGAATGCGTGCTCGGTGTCACCGCTCCAACGACGCCAAACGGTGTATATTCTTCCAGCGTGATTCCGTGATCACCACTGCGCGCATCGGGTCGAAGCCAATCCACACCCGGCACGAGTTTGATGATTTTTAGCTTCTCGATTTTGTGGTCGAGCCGCCCGATTTTTGTTTCATCAAATTCGATGCGGCCCCATTGCTCCGCGTTTTTTTCCGCCAGCGATTTTACGATCTCCTCAATTTTCCGCCGCGCCGCCACGCCTTTCGCTTGCAACTGGCGAAACGATTCCTGTGCCGCCGCGCACGCTTCATTCGCGTCCTGAAAAACCCCGTACTTGCCGCGCAAGGCCGGCGCGCTGCTCTTCGCTTTGCCGCCGCAACCGCATTCATGCTCGGCCGCTTTCGCGGGAGCCGCAGCTTGCGCCGGCCTCGCCATCGCGCCGCCATTCAAACGCGCCAACGCTTCGGCTACCACGTCCCGCACCAACGCTTCATTTATGATTGTGCTCATGTTCGATTCCGCTTATGTGCGCGCGTTGTAAATTTGTTTTCCCAAAACATCCACGGCATCCACGATGCCGATAACCACCGCGTCCACGGGCGCTTCCTTCAACCCCGCCGCGAGCCGCGCGGAACTGCCCTGGCAAAATAAAACGAGTTCACCCAGTCCCGCGCCCACGCTGTCCACTGAGACAATCGTGTTCATACCCGGGCGAAATTTCGTCGGGTCCTTGTCATCCACGAGTTGCGGACGCAGCAGCAGCAGTTTTCTGCCGCCCATCGCCGCGTCTTTTTTCGTGGAGACCACCGTGCCTTCGACTCTTGCCAGGAACATAATTTTATTTGGCGCTCGCGAACTTCGCGAACGGTCCGTTTATTTTTTCTTGGGCAAAACCTGTTCGACTTCGCTGTGCGGGCGCGCGATGACATGCACGCTGACGAGGTCGCCCTTGATGGCCTTGACCGCCTGCGCGCCGGCATCCGTCGCCGCCTTCACCGCCGCGACGTCGCCGACGACCACTGCCGTCACGAGCGCGTTGCCGACTTGCGTCATCGGGCCGGCCAGTTCCACGTTCGCCGCCTTGAGCATCGCGTCCGTCGCTTCGACCAGCGCGACGAGTCCGCGGGTTTCGATTAATCCAATTGCTTGTTGTGCCATAATCTTAATTCACTGTTGATGGTTGAGGTTTAAATTCACTTTCAAATTGTTTCGGCGCTCGCGCATTTTCTTTTTCGAGCAACCGCTTCACTTCACGCGCCACAACTAATTCTTCATTCGCCGGAATCACCAAAATCTTCACGCGCGAATTCGCCGAACTGATAACCTTTTCCTGCGCGCGCGTCTGACTATTCAAAGCCGCGTCCAATTCGATGCCCAACTGGTCCAGGTTCGCGCAAACTGCCGAGCGCACGAGCGCATCGTTCTCACCAATGCCCGCCGTGAACACCAGCGCATCTGCGCCATTTAATTGCGCCAGGCTCGCGCCGATCCAATGCCGCGCGCTCGCCACAAAAACATCCAGCGCAAGTTTCGCCTTCGCATTCCCTTGCGCCGCCGCCGCGCCGACGTCGCGAATGTCATTTGACACTTCGCTCAAGCCTTTCAATCCCGATTCCTTGCACAGTTGCCGCTCGGCTTCTTCGAGCGAAATATTCAACGCCTGCATCGCGAACGGAACTGCGAGGCTGTCCAAATCTCCGACGCGATTATTCTGTGGCAAACCGGATTGCGGACTGAGCCCCATGCTCGTCTCCATCGAGACGCCATTCAAAATCGCGCAAACACTCGAACTGCCGCCGAGGTGGCATGAGATCACGCGCAAATTAGGACCGGAAATTTTGGTCGCACCATCGTCGAGATAAAGATTTTGTGCGCGCCGGGCGATATCTTCGCGGCCGAGCAGTTGCGCGCTGCGTTCGGCAATAAATTTATGGCTCGCGCCGTGAAATCCCTGACGCCGCACGCCCGCGCGATGCCACGCTTCCGGAACCGCATAACGCTGCACCGCCTCGGGCGAGTATTGATGAAACGCCGTCTCAAACAAACCGATCAGCGGCACGCCGGGCAATCGCTTTGCAAACAATCGGATGCCGGTGATGTAAGGCGGATTGTGCGCCGGTGCGATGCCGTTATAACCCGCCATCGCTTCCAAAACTCTTTCGTCGAGTGGCACGCAACCTGTCACGCCCTTGGCCGCGACCGTCTTGAAACCAATTCCCGCCAGGTCGCGTTCGCTGGTGATCATGCCCGCGTCGCGCAAAGCGGCGAGACATTCCTCAATCGCCTTCACATAATCCGTCACGCGCTCGAAACCGCCCTTGTGAAGCATCTGCTCGCGACCATTCGACAAATCGAACAGCCGCCATTTCAGCGAGGTCGTTCCAAGATTGGCGACGAGAACCTTCACAATTTTTTACTGTAGCGGCGATCTATGACCGTCGAATTGTTTGCGCGCAAATTATTGCAGCCACTTGCCCAATGCGCTCAATCCGTCGTGCGGACGAGGAATCACCTGCACGCTCACGACCTGGCCGACTTGCGCCGCTGCCGCCGCGCCGGCATCCGTCGCCGCTTTTACGCTCGCCACATCGCCGCGAAAAAACACTGTGACATAGCCGCTGCCGACTTTTTCCCAGCCCGTGAAGGTGACATTCGCCGCCTTGAGCGCAGCATCAGCCGCTTCAAACGAGGCGCAGAGCCCCTTAGTCTCGATCATCCCGATTGCTTGTTGTGCCATATAGATTTTGGAGTTGAGTTGAAATTATTTTTTCGCCGCAGCCGCTTCACCGAGAAAGCCCTTGAGCAAATCTTCGTGCGGGCGCGCGATGACGTGCGACGCCACAAGTTCGCCAGTCTTGGTCGCGGCCTTCGAACCGGCGTCCACGGCCGCCTTCACGCTCGCCACGTCGCCGCGGCAGATGACGGTGATTAAGCCGCCGCCGATGGGGACGGTTCGGGAAATAGTGATGTTCGCGGCCTTGGCCATCGCGTCGGTCGCTTCGACGCTGGCGGTAAAGCCCTTGGTTTCGATCATGCCGATTGCTTCGCTCATAATTATTTTGGTTTTGTTTTAGATTTAAGAGTTAAATTATTTCGTTAATTCGCAGGGAGTATTTGGCTGAAGATCACAGGCATTGCCTTCGTCCGTGTCAATGTGGACCTCGAGCTTGAAACTCTTGTCCACCCGCACGAGCAATTCATCCAGGCTGATCGCGCACGGCCCGCCGATCTTCAGCCGCATCCGGTCGCCATTTTTCACGCGATAAAATTCCGCGTTCGCCGGGCTCATGTGAACGTGCCGCGCCGCGCGGATCACGCCTTCCTTCATTTCAAAAAATCCTTCTGGCCCCATCAGCATGCAACCTGGCGTGCCCGCGATGTTTCCCGACGGCCGCAAGGGAATATCGAACCCGAGCGCAATGGCGTCGGTATAGGCGAGTTCGATCTGATTAAAATTGCGGCACGGACCGAGAATGCGAAGATTGGAAATGACCCGGCTGCGCGGCCCGATGAGCGTCAGCGTTTCTTTCGCCGCGAATTGCCCCTCCTGATAAAGCCATTTGTGTGGCTGCAACTGATGGCCTTTGCCAAACAATACCTCGACCGCTTCCTGCGTCAGGTGGCAATGTCGCGCACTGATATTTACCACGAGCGGATCGGTGCCGGTAGCCTGACGGGGCAAAGTTTTACCCAACCGGTCGTAAACCAGTTGCCGAACCATGTGTTCGACCACCGCGCGATGGACATTGCGTGTATCCAAACTCATAACGTATTCTGAACTATATCTACCAAGATTAACCAAGTCGTCAATAAAAATCTTGCAATATCTATCAATATCTTCCATAATGATTGAAATGAAGGCCGAAGAGCGCCAAAAACGAATTGAAGAATATCTTCAAAAGGCTGAATTCGCGTCTCTCGAAGAGCTTGCCAGGCACGTAGATACATCCATTTCAACCGTTCGCCGTGATGTCACAGCTTTGGAAACCGCTGGAAATGTGCGCCGAACCCATGGCGGAGCGCGATTAATCAATCCGCAATCGAATGAATTCGTCTTTTCCCTGCGCGACACGCTGCAACTCCCGGAAAAAGAGGCGATTGGCCTTGCTTGTGCGAACCTCATTCCGCCCGGGCAGAGCGTGATTATTGATTCCGGCACCACGGTCTTTCACGCCGCGCAACATCTCGAAGACCATGCGCTCCACGTCATCACCAATTCCCTTCCCGTCGCGAATCTTTTCGCCTCGTCACAACACATCGAAGTCATGGTCAGCGGTGGGGTGATTTATCCGCGCCTTGGCGTCTTGGTGGGACCGCTCGCGGTGGATGCCTTCACGAAAATCAATGCCGATGTCGCCATCATGAGCGGCGGCGGCATCACGCTCGATGGCATCACTAATTCTCACGCGCTGCTCATTGATATTCAGCAGGCGATGATTCGGGCGGCGAGCAAGGTGATTTTTTGCCTCGACCACACGAAATTCGGACGCCGCTCGGTGGCGCATCTTTGCGATCTCTCAATCATTGATTGTGTTGTCACCGATGCTGGTGCGCCGCCCGACCTCGTCCAGGCGTTGCGAAATCGCGGACTCGAAGTAATCGTAGCTCCCCAAGCCATCAGCCCCATTTCCATGCCGGATGTTCCCTCCCCTGCTCCAATTCCCAAACGCGCGTCGCCTTTAAAAAAGCTCACGCCGATTAATGCTCCGCGCCCTGCTCCAGCGACTGAAAAAAATATTTCTGACCCAGCTCCTGAATCCAGCGACAGCCGCATGGGGTGGGATTGACAGAGTTTCGTTAAATTTTGCGAACGGAATTTTTCGCTTCACGCGCGATCCAGCAACTCCTCGAGATTACGCATGACCACCGCCACCGAGAGATGTTCCAACCCTTGCGAGTCCCGCAAAATGGTCATTTCCTGCGCGCGCGGACGCCATATTTCTTCAACCGTATCGCCCCACAAAATCAACGACGGCAATCTCACCGCCGCTGCGAGATGAGAAATTCCCGAATCATGCCCGACAAATCCCACGCACGCCGCGAGCCATTTTGCCAGTTCGGACAAAGGGGCGTTGCGCATGAGTTTGATGCGAGTCGGCGGAAGGACGGCGGCCAATTCCTCCAACCGGCCACGCTCCGCTTCTCCACCGACAAGTAATAAATGCAGCGTGGTGGTCTTGATCAATTCGCGCAACAACTCCAGCCATTTCGCGGTAGGCCAATTCTTTTTTTCGCTGCCGCTACCAGGATGCACCGCAAGCCAGCGTCCGCTGCCCGCCGTGGTCTCGAATGCTTTTTCCACTTCGAGGCGCGGGGTGGCGTCGGCCTGAAAAATGGCAAGTTGTTCAAGCGGCTTGAGAAAAACTTCCGTCGCGTGAACCGGAACATTTTCATCGGGACGATGCGGCGCGGTGATGAATTGCGCCTGGCTGCAGCGGCGGACGTTGGTTTTGAAAATTTGATCAGGGTCGTAGAGATACGAGATGATCAGATCGAATTCCGAAAAATAATCCGCCAAGTCTTGCGAAAGATCGCCATTGCGCGCAAAAAAACCGGCGAGCGCGCGAGCCTCAATGGATTGTACGCGGCGGGCCAAACCGCCCGCGAGGGCAAGTTGGGCAATGTGCGGGTAGCCAAGGACTTCGAGTTCAGTGTGGGGAAATTGCTGGCGCAAGGCAGCCATCGCCGGGAGCGTCAGGATGAAATCCCCGATGGCGCCGCCGCGGATGACAAGTATCTTTGCCTGCAATTTGGTCACGAGGAAATATACACAGGAAGTGGCATCGGGCCAGCGCGGGCACGAGAAAAATTCCGGCGGCCTGGACCGGCCACGTCACGAGTTCCGATAAACTGTCACGCCAAGCACGGCGACGAACAAACCGAACGCCAGCCGCGCCGCGCTTAACATCCGCGTGCGCTGGTCATTCGCCGTGGACCAATTCAGCGCATCGCGCAGATGCCACGGATAAAGCGTGAACCAGAAGCCCGCGATCACCAGAGCGTATGCCCACGTGATGACGACCAGCCGCCATTCGGTGTCCACCCAGCGCGCGGTGTCCACCATTAATTTCGCCAGCAACAATAGAACGACCGCCAGACCGCGCACCGCCAAAAAGTCCTGCACGAAGAAACACGAAGCGATTCCCACACCGGCGAAGCCCACCAGCAGAATTGGTTTATACACCGCAAAATCAGAAATGGATTCCTGGTTGAGATACCACACGAACCAGCCTGTGCCCAGCAACATCAGCGCAATTCCCCACGGCAGCGACCGCGGAAATCTCCGCACGCTCACCGCGAACGCCGCCGGTTTCAGCACGCCATAAATTTGCGGCACGGCAAGACCCAGTCCCAGCAACACCGCCAACGTCGAAAGCTTCAATTCCATAATCTAATCCTTAATTTCCAGACCAGCGCCTAACGCTAAACCATCTTGCCGATACGAAAAGTTCTTTTTTGCTCACAGGTTGAGGATGGCCGGGTCGCCGTAAAGCGTGAATGAGCCGGTGCGATTTATTTTCACGTCCATCAGTTGACCGCGATGCCGCTCCGCGCCGTCGAAAACCACGATTTTGTTACAGCGCGTACGGCCCATCATCGTCGCCGGATTTTTTTTGCTGCGGCCTTCGACGAGAATTTCCGTCTGTTGCCCAACATAACTGTCATAATGCCGCGCCCCGATTTCATTGATCAGATTCAACAGGCGCGCGTTGCGTTCCTCTTTGATTTCCAGGGGCAACTGGCCGTCCATTTCCGCGGCCGGAGTGTCTTTGCGCGGCGAATATTTGAAAATGAAAGCGTTATCGAATTCGATTTGGCGCGCGAGTGAAAGCGTGGCTTCGAAATCTTCTTCGGTCTCACCAGGAAAGCCCACGATGATGTCCGTGGTGATGCCCATGCCGGGACGCACGTGGCGTAATTTTTCGATGATGCCCGCGAAGCGTTCGCTCGTGTAACCGCGGTGCATGATTTTCAACAGGCGGTCGCTCCCGCTCTGCAATGGCAAATGCGCGCTCTCGACCAGCTTGGGCAATTCTCCATAAGCCGCGACCAAATCCTCGCCGTAACCTTTCGGATGCGGTGAGGTAAATCGAATGCGTTCCAAGCCTTCAATCGCATGCACCGCCTCGAGCAACTGCACAAACGCGCTTTTGCCATTCTTCAACGGAATATCGCGCTTGCCGTAACTCGTTACGATTTGACCGAGCAGCGTAATTTCTTTTACGCCGCGCGAAACCAATTCGCGGCATTCGGCGACGATGCCTTCGATGCTGCGGCTGCGTTCTTCACCGCGCGTGTAAGGCACGATACAGAAGGTGCAATATTGATTGCAGCCTTGCATGATGCTCACGAAACCGGTCACGGATTTCGCCGAGGTATTGCCATCGAGGATATGCTCCTTGATCGCGGCCTCGCTGCCGGCTTCTTCGGCGACGTCCACAACTTTGTCACGGCGTCCGGCAAGCAGGTCGTCAATGTAATCCGCGGCGCGATGAAATTTTTGCGTGCCGATGACGAGGTCCACGTCGGGCAGTTTATCAATTAACTGCTGTCCGCGGCTCTGCGCCATGCAACCCATGAAACCAAGCACGACATTTGGCCGGTTCTTGCGCACGTCAGCGGCGAGGTTTTGCATCTTGCCGATGGCCTTTTGCTCCGCCGCATCGCGCACGCTGCAAGTGTTCAGCAGAATCACGTCCGCGCGCGCCTCCGATGGCGCGAGAGTGTAGCCCTTCGCCACGAGCTGCGCGGCGACGGCTTCCGAGTCGCGCTCGTTCATCTGGCATCCGTAGGTCTTGATAAAAACACTGGGCATAATGCTCACCGATAAATCTCACGACGATGGCCCAACGCCAATAAATAAATTTCCCGTTTCGCGGTATCGAATTTGTAAATGACTCGATAATCTCCCACCCGCAGTCTATAGCGGTCGCTTCCCGTCATCCGATAATGAGAAAAGTTTTCGAGACGCGCGCCCATTTCATCAATTCGATTTTCAATGCGGCGCTGGATTTCCAAGGGAGTTTGTAAAACGTGGAATCGAATCCAGAAAAATAGACTTGAAGCGCCCGGCTCACGACTGGCGAAGCCGGGGGCGTTTACCCTCGGTCATTTCACGTTCGGAGGTTTCGATCTGCCCCTTGAATTCTTCTTTCAACTCGAGTTGATCTTCCATGAAATTCTCCAGCCAATCATGGATTTCGCGCATCTCCAACTTGGATAATTGTTGGATGGCGCGCTCGATTTCCTGTACTGTGCTCACGGCTTGACGTTAGAACAAAGATGCCCCGAAATCAAGTTTCTTGTACAAAAGCATTAGATTTTTCGCTGGTTTTCGGCCATTTTTGACATTGGCGGGTTATTCGTACCGTAATGATTCGATCGGATCCAGATTCGCCGCTTTGTAAGCCGGATAGGTTCCAAAAATAATTCCTACCAGCGAGCAAATAAAGAGTCCCAGGAAAACCCAGTCAAAAGGAATCACCGGCGGCATGTGCATCAGGTGTGCGCCGATGTCTCCGCCGGCCACGCCGAGGATCACGCCGATGATGCCGCCGACTTCGCACAACACCACCGCTTCCAAAATAAATTGCGTCATGATGTTACGCTTCTTCGCGCCGATGGCGCGGCGGATGCCGATCTCGCGCGTGCGTTCGGTTACCGACACGAGCATGATGTTCATGATGCCGATTCCCGCCGCGATCAGGGCGATGGAACTGATCGCCGCCACCCCCATGCGCACGGCGAAGGTGAACGCATTGATGGATGCCATCACCGAGTCCGGTGAATTGATTTCAAAATCATCTTCATCGCCCGGCTGCACTTTCCGGATTGTGCGCAACGCCGAACGCACCTGATCCTGGGTGTCTTCAAAAGTCGAGTGGTCGGTCGCCTGGACGAGGATGCTGATGCTCTGCCAGCGGCTGCCGTAGCGATTCAACGCCGTCGTGATCGGTACGATGACGAAATTATCCTGGTTGCCGCCCTGCATCGCGCCGCGTTCTTCGAGCATGCCGACAACGCGATATTTGATGCTGTCAATTTTGATTTCCTCATCCACGGGCGAACCGAAAGGAAATAAATCTTTCGCCATTTTGCTGCCGAGCACGCACACGTTTCGCGCGTCGTCCACGTCCGAATCGCGCAAGATGCGGCCGTCGTCAATCGTCCAGTTCTGCGTGGCAAAACTTCCCGGCGTTTCGCCCAGCATGGAAAAATTCGGCGCGGCCTTGCCATGCACCGAAGTGATTTCGTCAGGCTCAAAGCCCGCTTCCAGTCCGATGTAACGCGCCAGCGTGGCGCGTTTTTGGAGTTCGCGGCCCTGCTGCAAGGTGATGTCTTTTCGCCGGCGATACTTCGCGGAATCTTTCACCGTGAAGCCCGGCCATTTTTGCACGACGAAGGTTTCGCCGCCAAGCTGATGCAGGTTGGTCTCAATGAAATGCTGCATCGCGCGCATGGTGGTCATCACGACGATGATCGAGAACACGCCCACCAGAACTCCAAGCAACGTCAACGCTGAGCGAAGCTTGTGCACCGCCAGCGAATTCGCCGCCATGAAAAAACTTTCTTTCAACTCGGCTTGGAAAACACCGAACGATTTCTTCCGCGAACTCATGGGCGAATTTTCGTTACTCATTGCGCAATGCCTCCACCGGGTCCATCCGTGCCGCGCGCCAGGCCGGCAAAAATCCCGAAACCACTCCAGTCAACAATGAAACCAAAATCGCCAGTCCCATTATCGGCAGCGACATGTTCATTTCAATTAGCAGTTGCGAAATCGCCAACGTCGCTCCGTACGTGAGCACCAGTCCCACGAGTCCGCCGAGCAAACAGATCGTCGCCGCCTCGATCAAAAATTGCAGCAGTATCGTCCGGCGCTTCGCGCCGATGGCTTTGCGCACGCCGATCTCGCGGGTGCGTTCCGCCACCGAGACGAACATGATATTCATGATGCCAATCCCGCCGACAAACAGCGACAAACCCGTGATGACCAATCCCACCGCCGCGATCGTGCCCGCCACACTATTGAACAGGCTCACGAATTGTTCCTGGCGATTGATGGTGAAATCATCGGGCTCGCCCGGCGCGATGTGCCGTACCTTGCGCATGATGCCGCGCAACTCTTCCTCCTCATTGTCCATTTCCGCCACGTTGTTCACCTTCGCCTGGATCGAGAAATCCGGGTCGCGCCAGTAACCAATCATGAGTTGCTGAACGGGAATGATGACTTCGTTATCCAGGCTCTCGAGACCGAGAAAGGTCCCCTGCTTTTCCAACACGCCGATGACTTCCAGCTTGCGCGCGCCTATTCGCAACGTCTTGCCCAACGGCGATTCCGTCGCAAAAAAATTCGTCGCCACGTCGAGCCCGATAATACAGACCGGCCGTCCGCCTTGCGCCTCGGCTGGAGAAATAAATCGTCCCTCGCCAATGGAAAAACTGCTGATCGCCAGAAACTGGTCAGTCGTGCCGATGACATGCACTCCAGACGCAGTCTTGTCCTTGTAACGAACCGTCTGGGTGATGTCCACGCGCGGCGCCACTCCGCGTACACCGGTCATTTGGGTTTCCACCGCCCGCGCCTGCTCGCGAGTGATGGACGGGCGCCGCAACATCTTCTGCCAATCCACTTCTGAATTCATGATCCAGCCGATGCGATTCACGAACAGTGTGTCCACGCCGATGACGGCGATATTTTTATGGAACGCCTTGTTCATGCTGTCAATCGCCGTGCCCATCAACGTCACCGTGACGATGCCGATGATGATGCCGAGCGTCGTCAGCAGCGAACGCATTTTGTTTGCGCGAATCGCATCCCACGCGATGGCCAGTCCCTCCTTCAATTCAGTGAAGAAGTTCATCGGTTCGGTTCGTCGCTGGCGATCAAGCCATCGCGGATGCGGATGATGCGGCGCGCGTGGCGGGCGACGTCTTCCTCATGCGTGACCACGAAAATCGTGTTGCCTTTGTCCGAGAGCGCCTGCAACAGCGTCATGATTTCGTCACCGGTTTTGGAATCGAGATTGCCGGTGGGTTCGTCGGCGAGAATGATTGAAGGATTATTCACCAGCGCCCGGGCGATGGCGACACGTTGACGCTGGCCGCCGGACATTTCGTTCGGCTTATGATGCACGCGATCGGCAAGGCCCACGCTGGCGAGACAATCCAACGCCGCCTGCCGGCGTTCGCCCGAATCCATTCCCGAATAGATCAACGGCAACTCGACATTGCGCAAGGCGTTCGAGCGCGGCAACAAATTGAACGTCTGAAAAACAAAACCGATTTCGCGATTGCGGATTTCGGCGAGTTCATTTTCGTCCATCTCGCTCACGTTCGTGCCGTTCAATTCGTAAAGGCCCGAGGTCGGCGTATCGAGACAGCCGAGCAGATTCATCAAGGTGGATTTTCCCGAACCGGACGGCCCCATGATCGCCACATATTCGCCGCGCTGGATTTCAAGCGACACATCGCGCAAGGCATGGATGGTCTCCGCGCCCATCTGATAGCGGCGGGTGATATTTTGCAGCCGGATCAGGCTCATGGCTAACTTCCGCCAGTCTTGGCGGTTTCAGTTTTTGGCGCGACGATCACTTTTTTGCCGTCCTCCAAATCGCGATTGATCGCGCGGTAGCTGCCGGTCACGACTTCCTGGCCTTCGGTCAAACCCTGTGTGATCTCGACATAATTCTCATCACTGATGCCGCGCTTCACCGGAGTGGCTTTAACCCGGTCGCCATTCACGACGAACACCACCTCCACTGCCTTCGCGGGTTCGTCGAATTTCTTTTTGACTTCATTCGTGCTCGCGAGCGAAACTAAATTGGTATCGCCCGCCTTGGGCACGCGCGTGGTGACGCATTGAATGGGAATCGTGAGAACATTCGTGCGTGAGCGTGTTTCGATTTCCGCGGTAACGGACATGCCGGGTAAAAATAATTCCTTCGCCTTGACGCGAATTTTCACTTGGAACTTCGTGGCTTCCTGACTGCTGGTCGAGCTGGCCGCCGTCGTGCTGGTGTCATTGTTTTTGGCGGAGTTGGCGATGTCCGTGACGATGCCTTCAAATTTGCGGTCCTTGAACGCGTCCACTTCCAGCCGCGCTTTCTGGCCGACGGCGATCAGCACCACGTCGTCCTCGCCGATGTCCACGCGCGCCTCAATTTCGCTCAAGTCCGAGACAGTCATGATTTCGGTGCCGGCCATCATGGCCGTGCCGACGACGCGTTCGCCCACTTGCGAGCCGAGCTTGGTGACCCGTCCCGCGAGCGGCGAAAATATTTTCGTCTTCGACAAATCGGACTCGGCAGATTGAAGTGAAGCCGCCGCCATGCCGACTTGTTCGACGGCGCCGTCCAAGGTCGCCTTCGCCACATCGTAGGCCGTTTTGGCGGTCAGATAATCGGAATCGGAAATCAACTTCGTTTTGTAAAGTTCCTGGTTGCGCTGATATTCCAGCAGCGCTTTTTCCAAACTCGCCGCTGCATTGTTGGAATTGGCGAGTGAATATTTATAATTCGCCAGCGATGAATTGCGAGTAGCCACATAATTATCCGGCCGGATGCTCACCAGCAAATCGCCTTTCTTGACATCCTCGCCCTCTTTGTAGGGCAACTCCAAAATCTCACCGCTGACTTCGGGGCTGATCTTGACCTGGGTCACCGGCTGGATTTTTCCGTTGGCCACGACCAATTCCGTTATATTCCGGCGCGTGACTTTTTCCTTTTGTATGCCGATGACGACTTCTTTTTTCTTCACAATGGCAACTGCGGTGACCGCCGCGAGCACCAGCACTATTACTGAAAAAACGATTATTTTTCTGCCCTTCCGAGATTTGACTTTCGCCATTATTATTGTCCTCCTCCAAAAATTACTGCGGGCCCTACGCGGATCACCGCCCAGATGCCAAAACCCCAAATTGCCGATACGACAAAACTTCTTCCGGTGAATCGCGATAGCGCAATGGATAATACCGTCAGCGACCAAATCGAACCGATGTCCAAGGTCGAAAGCACACGATCAAGCCGGCTGGCGCTGTCGAAATGGCCGACTAACAATATGGGGCTGGCGGTCATGCCAATGTTCCCATAGATGACTGCCAGTAACATGGCGAGCAATCCGCAGGGGATCGTCACAGTACTGGCCAGGCCAACTGCCTCCACGGCTTTCATATAAGGAAAATTCCCACCTAACGCATATTTTCCGACGAGCCAAACCACCAGCGCCATCACAAACAAAACTATCGGCAGCATAATCGCGCTGCCAAGGATGCCGAAGATTTTGAGCACCTGTTCGCTCATAAATTTCTCGACCATCTCCAGTTGTTGGTCCGCCTGCTGGCGCGTCAATTTGCCGCTGTCCACCATTTGCTGAAATTTCTTTTCCACCGGCATGCGCATTGCCTGAAGGATTGTCGGCTGCGAAAAGACCACCATCGTATAGATGAACGCGACGACAATGGACAGCGAGAGCGGCACGATCCAGTTCGCCATCGCCGGCGGACTTACTTTGACACTGTCAAAAACCTCGCCCGGCGCGACAAATATATTCGCCAACCGCGCGGCCAGCGACATCGGGGGCGCGTCGTTCAGTTCGGGACTTTCGGATAATTCTTCAGGTGTCGTCACAATAGTATCATGTTGTTGTTGCGTTCTGTCCTTCCTCCATTAACCGACTACAAGGTGCAACTTGGCGAAATACGGCGGGAAAGTCAAGGCATGTTCCTGCCGCAGATTCCATTGACATGGCTGCGGAAAGGCCGTTGAATTCATTAGAGCCAAATTATTTCAATGGAAGATTTCGTAAATCCTGTTGGCCTGCTCAACAGCATGAATGGCGCGCTCGTCCTCGGAATCGCCGGGGGGATCGGCGCGGTGTTTGTGCTGGTGGTCGTCATTGACGCCATCTTGCGCAAGCGTGCGGACCGGAAGAAACCGGGCCGCGGCACACATCACCGGTCAGCGGAACGGGGCTTTTTCAAAAGTATTTCACTTTTCTCCCAGCAGTTCAAAAAGGAAATGGGCCGCCGCCGCCGCCATCGTGAACGCGCTCGCGACCGGGAGCGTTGACCGCCTCAATCCGCAAAAAAAAAAAGAAGCCGCCACCTTGCGATGACGGCTTCAAAGTATTGGGTGTGTCGCTTAATTATAAACGTGCAAGTCTGGAACGACCTGGCACGTCGGGGGCGCTCCCAGCGTATTAATGCTGTAACTCGTGGTGAACGAGGAACTGGTATCTGCCGGGCAGAACGGCAATCCGCCGTTGGAACCACGACCCATATACATTTGGATGGCGCTGGAGGCTGGAGTGCTGGTGGTGTCCGTATGATTGTCGAGACCCCAATTTTGTTTCGCGCCATCAATCTGGCGGAGGTTATAGATGCAAGCGTTTTGCTGCGAGTTTGTGCGGGCATGCACGAAGTTGGGAATCGCAATCGCGGCGAGCAGACCGATGATGGCCACTACGATCATGATTTCAATCAGCGTGAAGCCCATTTTTTTGGACTTATTTTTCATAACTGCTTGTACTTTCACTAGCGGCCTGAACACGACAATCGGCAGTTATTAGTATTATTATGATTACGAGCGATTGTTCAAAATTTGCCGAATGTCAACCGCGCCTGCATATAAGCATGCGAAATGCCGTCCGTACTTCTTCTGATGCCTACAATCTTGCTAACTGCAAATCTTTGGTTTCGCTATATTTTGCCGGTAAGCTGCCAAATGTGGCCGTCCCGTGTGTCTCGAAATCACCGGCGGTGTCTTCTTGTGAGACAGTTTTTGATTGACCGCCGTTGATACTTTTGTCCCATTACTTCGTCAGTTCTTGACCCGAATCGCTCCCTCGAACATCTTTGCATCACTATTATATATGCCGCTTGGCGAAAATATCCTGTCCACGCTCCGCCAAATTGTCGGACGCGAAAACGTCCTGACCGAACGCGAAGACCTCATTCCTTATTCCTTTGACGGGACCGCCGCGCTCCAGCAGATGCCCGGTTGCGTGGTGTTCGCTTTGTCCACGGCGCACGTCGTGGCGGTAGTGAAGCTCGCCAATGAAGCTAAGTTGTCCGTCGTCACCCGCGGATCAGGCACGGGCTTGAGCGGCGGGAGTTTGCCGAACCGCGATTGCATCGTCCTTTGTACCGTGCGCATGGATAAAATCCTCGAGCTTGATCGCGCGAATCTCACGTTGCTGACCGAGCCGGGTGTGACAACCTTGCGCATCGCCGATGCCGCGACAGACGCAAATTTATTTTACCCACCCGACCCGGGCTCGATGAAAATTTCCACCATCGGCGGGAACGTCGCGGAAAATTCCGGCGGTTTGCGCGGCTTGAAATATGGTGTGACGCGCAATTACGTCATGGGCATGGAAGTGGTTTTGCCGAACGGCGAAGTCATGTGGCTGGGAAATAAATGCGTGAAGGATGTGGCGGGTTATTCGCTCAAGGATTTGTTCATCGGCTCGGAAGGCACGCTCGGCGTGATCACAAAAGTTTTGTTGCGGCTCATTCCCAAACCGACGGCGAAGAAAACGATGGTCGCCACCTTCTCGCAAATGGATCACGCGGCCGAGGCTGTCTCTGCGATCATCGCGGCGCAGATCATTCCGTGCACGCTTGAATTTCTCGACCGCATGACGATTCATTGCGTCGAGGATTATGCGAAGATTGGCTTGCCGCTCGATTGCGAGGCATTACTGCTCATGGAAACCGACGGTCACCCGGCGGTCGTCGCCGATGAAGCCACGCGCATGGAAAAATGCTGCCGGGATTGCGGCTGTCTCGAAGTTCGCGTTGCCCAGGACGAAACCGAAGCCAACAAACTCGCCAGCGCGCGCCGTTCCGCTTTTTCCGCGCTCGCCCGCGTCGCGCCCACTACCATCCTCGAAGATGCCACCGTGCCCCGCAGTGAACTGGCGCGCATGATCCGTTTCGTCGCCGCCATCGCGAAAAAATACGACCTCAAGATCGGCACGTTCGGGCACATGGGCGACGGCAATTTGCACCCCACATTTTTAACCGACGAACGCAATCACGCCGAAATGCATCGCATCGAAGAAGCCTTCAAGGAAATTTTCGCCGAAGCCATTCGCCTCGGCGGCACGATCACCGGCGAACACGGCATTGGTCTTGCGAAAAAATCTTTTCTTCCCGGTTTCCTGGGCGATGCGCAGATGCGGGTCCTTCGCGAACTTCGCCGCGCGCTCGATCCCAACGGCATTCTCAACCCCGGCAAAATGTTCGATTAATCGCCGTTCTATTTCATGCCCACCACTTCGCCATCGCCCCGGCCACCCGGCGCGCACTCGCATTTGAAAGACCTCGATTACTCGGTCGTTCAACAATGTATGCACTGCGGCTTGTGCCTGCCCACCTGCCCCACCTACGATGCCACCAAGATCGAGCGCAATAGCCCGCGCGGACGCATCGCGCTCATGCGCGCCATCGCCGATGACCGCCTTGAACCCACCGCCGCCTTCGCCGACGAAATGTATTTCTGTCTCGGCTGCCTCGCGTGCATGACCGCCTGCCCTGCCGGGGTGAATTACGCCGAGCTTTTCGAGCACGCCCGCGCCGAGGCCGAGCAAAGCGGCGTGCTGAACGCGCCCCGGCGCACCGCGATTCGCAAGTTCACTTTGGAATGGCTTTTCATGGACCAGCGCCGCTTGCAATGGGTCGGCGCGGCAATGCGCCTGTATCAACAACTCGGTTTGCAAACGCTTGTTCGCAAAAGCGGCGTGCTGCATCTATTTCCCAAACGCCTGCGCGAACTCGAAGTGATGACGCCCGCGATCCAGTCGAAATTTTCCGACGAATTGATCAGTCCCGTCACGCCGCCCGTTGGCCCCAAAAAATATCGCGTCGCGATGCTTACCGGCTGCGCGCAGGATCTGATTTTTAGCGACGTGAACCGCGACACCGTCGAAGTCCTCGCTCGCAACGGCTGTGAAGTCGTCACGCCGCCCGAACAACTTTGCTGCGGCTCGCTGCACGCGCACAATGGCGAATGGGAACTCGCCCAACAACTCGCGCGCAAACAGATTAATCAATTTCCGCCGGAAAAATTCGACGCCATCATCACCAATGCCGCCGGTTGCGGATCGCACCTCAAGCATTACGCCAAATTGCTCGCGGGCGATCCCGCCTATGAAAAGCGCGCGCATTTGTGGGATGACAAATTGAAGGACATCCACGAATGGCTCGCGCATATCGGCATCGCGCCGGTCGCGAACAATGCCGCGCCGCCGCAAGTCGTCACGTACCACGAGGCCTGCCATCTTTGCCACGGCCAAAAAATCACCGCGCAACCGCGCCAGGTTTTGCGCGCGATTCCCAATCTCAAACTCGTTGAGTTGCCAGAAAGCACCTGGTGTTGCGGCAGCGCGGGCATTTACAATTTGATCCAGCCGGAGATGGCGAATGACCTGCTCGACCGCAAGATGAAACACATCCGTTCGACGCGCGTGAAGATTGTCGCCACCGCCAATCCCGGCTGCCTCCTGCAAATCATCAATGGCGCCAAACGCGAAAATCTTCCGCTGCGCGTCGCTCATCCAATCACGCTGCTCGCCGAGGCCTATCGCCAGTCGCCATCGTAACATCAATTATATTTCTGCCGCATGAGTTCATCCAACTACCGTGTGCGCCGCGCCACTGTGGATGACCTTCCCCATTTACTCGCGCTCTGGTCGGCGATGAATTTTCCCACCGCCGATCTCGAACGCCATCTCACCGAATTCCAGTTGGTCGAGTCGGACGACGGCGGCATCGCCGGCGCGCTCGGCATCGAAATTGTCAACCGCTACGGACGCCTTCACAGCGAAGCCTTCCACGATTTTTCCCACGCTAATATTTTTCGCGACCTGCTTTGGGAACGCATGCAATCCGTGGCCGCCAATCATGGGCTCGTGCGCCTGTGGACCAGCGAGACCGCGCCCTTCTGGAAAACCAATGGCTTCCAGCCCGCGCCGTCTGAAGTGCTCAAGAAACTGCCGCAGCATTGGGCCTTGCAAACCTCCGATTGGCTCACGCTCCCCTTGCGCGATGAGGACGCGTTGCAAGCCTCGCTCGCCACCGATTTTTCCGCGCTCAACCAGGAGGAACGCCAGCGCACCGAACAGCTCTTGCAGCGCGCGCGAACCGCAAAATGGGTGGGCATCGCCATCGCCGTCCTCGTCGCGATCGCGGGAATTTTTATCTCCGTTTATCTGATCATGCGCAACTCGAACGCCCTGCGGCGCTGGTGACGCAAAGTGGTTTCGGCTTACTCGCCCTCTCGCGTGACCGTCAGCAGAATGCGCTGCTCGCGTTGCTCCAGCAATTCGCCCAGGCTGTTGAACGTGAGCACGTAGAGCAACATTGCGATACCCAGCAAACCCGCTGAGACGATTCCATCCACCAGCGGCCCCGGCCACCAGCCCATTTTTGAAGACAAAAATCCGAGCAGCGGCGCCAGGAAAATCGGCAGCATCACCAGCGGATACAACATCTGGGTCAGCATCATCAACAGCACCACCTTGATCGGCGGCTTGGTTGGTTTCAGCGAACCGGCGGTGATGCGGTACGGCACGCAAATTGAAATCCAGTTGCCCGCTATGCACATTAAAATGAAAACCGCGCCCAATTTCAGCACGCTCGCCGCCACCGCCATCCCCCCCAAATGAACCATTACCGTAAACACCACCAGCATGCCGCCGCCCAGGCCGAAGACAATCGGCATCATTGAAATATTTTTCGCGAGCAAAACATTTTTTCGCGCCGCCGGTGACAAAACCAGCGAACGAAATCCGTCCCGGTCATAACCAAAGACATTGAACATGAGCGGCAGCATACCGAAAAACGTAAATCCCACCGCGCCGGTCGCATAAAACAGTCGCGCGGTTTCACTCGCCGTCTGTGAAAATCTGAACAGCATCATCGGCACAAAAACCAGCAGCAAAACAAAATTGCTGAAAAGCGTGATTCGCACTTCCGGCGCGCGCGTGAGCGATCGGAAAAATGCCAGCGCCATCCCGGCCGATTCTTCGGCAACGAACGGCAAATCGCGCTCCAGGAAATTGCCGCGCGTGATACCCGTCTTTTTCTCCAGCGGCTTCGCTTGCACGGTACCGCTCGTGTCCTGACCGCGATAAAAGCGAACCGTCGAACGATACGCCCGCGCCAGCCCCGCGATGCCCAAAAGAAAGCCCGCCGCCGTTCCCAGCATCGCGGGCAGGACATCTCCCGTAGCCAGGCCCATCGCGCCGCGTGGCAGCCAGAACACCGGCACATAATCCTGAGCGGCGGTCAATCCCTCCGGCACCGCCTGTTCCCATTTCGCCGCTCCATTTGCCTGCGCGGGAGCATCGTGTATTTTCTGCTCCATTTGCTTCATGTGTTTTGGCAGAAAGAAATGGATGTAGAGATTCGGCAGTTGACCGGCGAGCACGATGGCAAGCGTGAGCATGCCCATCACCGTGCGGCGTCGGCGCGGGTTGACCATCAGGCTTATCAACCAGCCGCGCAGGCAATACGTCCAGGCCGATACCAGAAAAATGAAACTGAACATCAGCGGAAAAAGCAGGAGCATTATCATTCCCTTGGCCCACACCAACCCCGCGCACAGCCCTATCAGCATCGGCAGGAAAAAAATGATGCCCAGCGTGAAATGCGACGCCACGAAATTCATCACAAAAATTCCCGCCAAGGAAACCGGCAAATGCAGCATGCGCGCCAGGTCAATGCTCTCCGAGCGTTGCAACTCGACCAGCACTCCCAGCATCCAGAAAAAGAGAAACACGCAAACGATACTGTCCCACGCCAGCATCGTAGCCGTCGGCGACAATTCGGGCAGACCAGTCATTCCCCCAATGAATCCACCGATCCCTGCGCCGATGATCAGGCACACCATGAAGACCACCCCGATGATGGCGAGCACGGCGTTGAATTTTCCGGCGCGGGCGAATTGATTTCGCGTCAACCGCCAGCGCAGCCAGAGGATCGTGCTGAGTTGGTTCCAGTTCATGAAATCATAGCCAGCTTAATTTTTGGCTCTCGTGCTGATCGCCGCCCACCGCCTTGATGAACATTTCCTCCAGCGACCCTCCCTCGCGCGCGCGTTCCATCGTTCCCTGATAAACCAGTTTGCCCTTCGCGATGATGCCCACGTCCGTGCAAAGTTTCTCCACAATCTCCAGCACGTGCGACGTGAGAAAAACCGTCGCGCCGCGCTCAACGCATTGTTTCAACACGTCGCGCAACACCCGCGAAGCCACTGCGTCCACGCCCTCAAACGGTTCGTCGAGAAACAGCAGTTCGGGATGGGGAATCAGCGCGGCCGCCAGCGCGAGTTTTTTCTTCATGCCGTGGGAATATTCCATCGTGAGCTTCTTCTCTTCGTTTTCCAGGCTCATGATGCGCAGCAATTCTTCCGAACGCTCGCGCACGATCACCTTGGGCAAAAGATACATGCGGCCGACGAAAGTAAGATATTCGCGCGCCGTCAGGTTTTCGAACAACGCCAGATTTTCCGGCACCACGCCGATGCGGCGCTTGATTTCCCGCGCCTTTTTAACATCACGCGCATCGCCTCCGAGAATCGTCATCGCGCCGTCCGTAGGCGCGAGCAAGCCCGTCAGCATTTTGATGGTCGTGGATTTGCCCGCGCCGTTGGGGCCGAGAAAGCCGTAGAATTTTCCCCGCTCAACTTGGAGGTCAAGTCCGTCCACCGCGCAAACTGATCCAAACCTCCGTGTCAGCCCTTTCGTCTCAATGGCCAGGTTCATGTGCGCCGACCCTACCGCATGCTTCCCGCGAGTGCGAGCCGATAATTTCTTCCGGACCGTTGCGTTGCCTCGCCGATGCAGTTCCCGCGTCCTGATAAATCACCCTCGCTATTGTGCTGCCGCGTAAAATCGCTATAATCCGCCGCGCATGGTCCAATTACCAACCGCGGCTAATGATTTGATCGCGCTGCTGTCCCTGCCGGGGCTGTATTGCCTCATGCTATTATTTGGCCGCTGGCTCAAACGCAGCCACGGCGTCCGGCTGAATTGGTCCTATCATCTTTTTTCCTTCTGCATCGCGATCTATTTTCTCGCGGACCTCTTCGATTGGAAGCTGACCTACACCTGGCATGGGCAGGAGTATGAATACCACCGCGAATTGTTTGCGCTGGTCTGCATTCTCGGCGCTATTTTTATCATTTCACTCATTGATCGTTACATCTGGGATTTGTATTTCCGGCAAAAGCACCGCGTAAAAATTCCCAAGTTCGTCAGCGAGGTCGTCACGCTCTGCATCATCCTTATCAGCCTCGTCGTGATCATTCGGTTCGGCTACAACAAGCATATCGAGGGCCTCGTCATCGCGCCCAGCGTGCTTGCCGTCGTCGCCGGTCTCGCGATGCAAAACCTCCTCGGCAATATCATCGCCGGCCTCGCGCTGCAATTCGGGAAGAATTTCAAGGACGGCGACTGGCTCTTCGTGGACAACAAATACGCGCAGGTGATTGACATCAACTGGCGTTCCACCCGTCTGCGCACGGTGGACGATGTCTCCGTGGACATTCCGAACCTCGACATGTCCAAGTCGGTCATCGTCAATTTGAATCTGCCGCATCGTTTACACGCGATGCGCCTGTCAGTGTCCGTGGATTATGCCGCGCCGCCCACGCGCGTGAAAGATGTCCTGCTGCACGCCACATCGAACGCCAAGGGCGTTTCACCCGAGCATCGGCCCAGTGTTTTTCTCAAGAACTTCGCCGACTACGCCGTCGAATACGAAGTCAAGTTCTGGATGGATAACCACGACCACTACGATGATACCTGCGATGCCATCCGCACAAATATTTGGTACAGCTTCCAGCGCCACGGCATTCGCATTCCCTTTCCCATCCGCACCGTCCAGGTCGAGCGACCCGCGCGCAAAAAAGAAGAGGAAATCCAGACGACCGCGCGCATCATCCTGCGGCAGCATCCCCTGTTCAAGACGCTCACCGACGAGCAACTCGACGGCCTGCTGCCGCGCGGAAAATTGGTGCACTTCGGCCGCGGCGAAAAATTGATCGAGCAAGGCGACGAAGGCGAATCCATGTTCATCCTCGTCTCCGGCGAGGCGAACGTCGTCGTCCAAACCAATAACACTCCCGTGCATGTGGCGAGTTTGCGCAGCGGGGATTGCTTCGGAGAAATGTCCCTGCTGACCGGCGAACGGCGCAGCGCGACCATCCTGGCGCATACCGATTGTGAAGTCGTCGAGATCGGCAAGCCGGTTCTCGCGCGCAACCTCAAGGAAAATCCCGAACTGCTCGAGAAGCTGGGCGACTTGCTCGCCACCCGGCAAATGCACACCGAAGGCATCGTCGCCGCCAACACCCCCGAAGAAGTCACCGCCACCCAAATCATTTACACGAATACCTTCATGGATAAATTGAAGGTGTTCTTCGAACTCTAAAGCGTTCGCTAAACCCAGCGCAGGGCAGAGCTGCTGGTCAGGGCGCATCTCAGTTTCTTGCAACCCGGAGGGTTGCCGGGCATTAGCCGGGGATAGCATCCCCGGAAGGACATCCAAACAAAATAATCCGCCCCGTCAGGGACGGCGGATCTCACCACAAATATGACTTAAATGCGTTGAGGCCATGATTTTCCCGCGCCCTTTCAGGGCGCTGATATAGTTTAAACGATTTACCGGGGATGTGATCCTAGCTAATGTCGCCGCCCCAGAAATTCATATTTCATCCATGTCCGCGCACCGCTAAACTTTTCCCGTGCCGACCAAATATCGCCTGCCCAACTCTCCGAAAAAGAGTCATCCGATATACTGGCTTTTAGTCATTGTCTTCCTTGCCGCGCTCGGCTGGCTTTGGTGGCAGCCCGCCAAAAACAATCCGCGCCGCGCCTCAAATAAAATCGTCGCCACCAAACTCCCGCCCGTCACGAATGTCATTCGCCTCGCTAATTCCTCATCGCCCAAACAAAAAAATATTTCTCCGGGCTCAACGGCCACCACCAACACCGTTATCTCCAACGGCCAATTTCCCCGTCCAGTGCATGATGTCTTTGAAGCGCAAGTCGCATTGATCGGCCAGGGTATTTCTTCAGGCTCGCTCGATGGCGCGCTCGGCTCGCAAACGCACGCGGCGCTGGCCGCGTTTCAAAAACAGGAAGGCTTGCCGATGACCGGCGTGCTGGACGCCGCCACCAAAACCAAACTCGCCCTCGAAGAACCGCCGCTCACCACCTACACGATCACCAGCAATGATCTCGCGCGCTTGCAACCCATTGCCCCCACTTGGCTCGGCAAATCCCAGCAAACCGCCCTCGACTTTGAAAATATTCTCGAACTCGTCGCCGAAAAAAGTTTTGCGCATCCCAACCTGATCCGGCATTTGAATCCGGGCATCAACTGGAGCAACGTCGTCGCCGGCACGATGGTGCAAGTTCCCAACGCTGCCTTCCCGGAAAACCCCGATCCCGCCGCGTGGATTACGATTCATCTCGCCGCAAAAACGCTCGAGGCTTTTGATTCGCAAACCAACCTGCTCGTGCATTTCCCGTGCAGCATCGCGCGGCGCGTCGAAAAACGCCCCATCGGTTTGCTGCATGTCGAAGTCATCGCGCCGAATCCGAATTACACGTTTGATCCCGAAGTGTTCCCCGAATCCGCGGAAGCCAAATTGATCAAGCGCAAACTCATCCTGCCGCCCGGTCCGAACAATCCCGTCGGCGTCGCCTGGATCGGACTCGACCGGCCCGGTTACGGCATGCACGGCACTCCGCATCCCGAAGAAGTGGGTCGCACGGAATCGCACGGATGCTTCCGCCTGGCGAATTGGAACGCGGAATATCTCGTGCGTATCGTGCGCGTGGGAACACCAGTCTATGTCGTCAATTAACGCGCCGCGCGAATACGGACATTGAATCGTGACGGCCTGATATGTTATGTAATCAACCGCATGAACCAACCTAACTGCCTCCCGGTTTATTTTGCTTTGATTTTTTCGTGCTTCGCGGCCGGTTGTGCTTCAGCTCCGAAGAAATTGAACCCGGTCGTTTACACTGAGCAGGCGCTCGCCGCGACCGATGTATCAAAGGTAGGCCGGTTGGAAAAAGGTTCCGCAGCCGAGCAAAAAGCCATCGAGCAATTTAAGACTTTCAATTCCGATTTCTCCACAAACAACATCATCAACAACACGAAATTGGTCTATGCTCAGGATCTTTACTTCCGCGACCCGTTCAAGGAAATCCACGACGAAAAGGAATTTGAGGCGTACCTGTTGCGCGGCAGTTCCGCCGTGGCCGAATTTTCCATGCAATGGCTCGATGTGAGCGAACACGACGGCAATTATTATTTCCGCTGGATCATGTCCGTGAAACTGCATCGCGACGCGCAGGACAAACCCGCCAGCCGCACCACCGGCATCAGCCACGTGCGTTTCGGCCAGGACGGCAAGGTTATTTTCCATCAGGATTATTTCGACGGCGCCGCCTTCATCTACGAAAAAATCCCCGTGCTCGGCGCGGAGATTCGTTTCATCAAAAAGCGCTTGTAATCGTTCATGGTGATCGCGAAGTGCCATTTCGAACACGCGCCGGAAATACTCGCGATTTTCAACGAAGCCATCGCGAACTCCACCGCGCTATACGACTACAAACCCCGCACCATGAAAACCATGGAAGCATGGTTTGAAACCAAGAGCCGCGGAAATTTTCCCGTGCTCGGCATCTTCGACGACAGTGGCGAACTTGCCGGTTTCTCAAGCTATGGATCTTTCCGAGCATTTCCCGCGTACAAATATTCCGCCGAGCATTCAATCTACATCCGCAAAGACAAACGCGGCCTCGGCCTCGGAAAACTTTTGCTCGAAGAAATAATCCAAACCGCGCAATGCCAGGATTATCACATGCTGATTGGAGGCATTGACTCAAGCAATGCGGCCAGCATTCGCCTCCACCAGAGCGCCGGTTTTTCGCACTGCGCCAGCATCAAGCAGGCTGGATTCAAATTCGGACGCTGGCTGGACCTGGAATTTTATCAGCTCATTTTGACAACCCCGGCCCATCCGAACGAAGAATAAAGCCGGCACCACTCTGTGCCGCGCCGTTCTTTTGCCCTTGCCACGTCAAAATTGCCCACGACTCAAAAATCCACCCCCAATTTTGTCGGATTTCCATTTCAGCGCCGATATACTTGTGAAAATGACGATTAGCGACCTTGATTTGCTGCGGCAATACACCCGCAAAAACTCCGAAACGGCCTTTGCGGAGCTGGTCAGCCGTCATTTAAATCTCGTGTATTCGGCTGCCTTGCGGCAAGTCAGGTCGCCGCAACTCGCTGAGGAAGTTGCCCAATCCACCTTCACTGATCTTGCTCAAAATGCCACCCGCCTCGCGGCGGACACCGTCCTCAGCGCTTGGCTTTATCAGGTGAGCCATCGCACCGCCATTGATGTCGTGCGGCGCGAAGCCCGCCGGCAGCTGCGCGAACAAATCGCCACGGAGATGAACAGCATGAACGCCACCGACGCCGACTGGACCGCCATCGCCCCCTTGCTCGACGACGCCATGCACGCGCTCGACGAAACTGATCGCACCGCCATTCTCCTGCGCTATTTCGAGAACAAATCCTTGCGCGAAGTCGGCCTCGCCCTCGGCACTTCGGACGACGCCGCGCAAAAACGCGTCAGCCGCGCCGTGGAACGTCTCCGTGAATTTTTCTCCCAGCGCGGCGTAGTTGCGGGCGCGAGCGCGCTCGCGATAATACTTTCCGCCAACGCCGTGCAAGCCGCACCCACCGGACTATCCACGACCATCGCCACCACCGCCGTCGCCGGGACTGCTTTGGCAACCGCCACCGCAACTACTACTGTCGCCGCTAAAATCGCCATGACTACCATCCAAAAAGCACTTGTCACCGCCGTCATCATCGTCGCCGTGGGCGCAGGAATTCACCAGGCGCAACGAGCCGCGAAACTTCAAACCCAGCTCGACACCTTGCAACAGCAACAGGACACCGCCGCTTCAGCTGGCAACGACGCGCTCGCTTCGTTGCGCTCGCAAATTGATTCTCTCACGAGCCAGAACGCGGATCTCACCCGCTCGATTGCGCAGGCCAATGCTGACAAATCTCGCCTCGAAACCGAACGCCAACAGGCGCTCCACGGCGAGGCCGTTTTCAAGGAACTCGCCAGTGAATCGAACGACAAAAATTCCACCAACGAATATCCTACCGCCCGGCATGTGGCAGTGGGTTTCGGCCGGCTGGTGCGCACCTACGTCGCACTGACCAACGTGGATGTAAGCAAACTTTCCGACGAAGAAAAGATGGCCAATGAAATGGCGAGGATGGATCTGGCCGGGCAGACCGTCGCTCTCATGAAGGCCATGAAACAGTTCGACGCAACAAAACCGCCCGGCGAAAAGGAAGATGGCGCGGACACTGCCGCATGCCTGCTTTATGGCGCATTAGACCTCAATGAGGAACAGTTCGGCCAGATTTACAGTTTGATGCAAAAATACCGCCAGCAAACCGATCTCGTAGACTTGTCCGATGACAAAGTAACCCCGGAAGCCACCGCCGCAATCAACCAAATAGATCAGGCTGCGAAACAAGAAATTAACGCCGTCCTCACGCCGGAACAGGCGCAAATGTTCGGTCAAATGACCAACAATTTTACACTTCTTCACGGCCACGGCCAAACCGGCCGTTTTTCATTCAACTTCGACGGGCGATAGCAGCCGTGAGATGGCTTGTTCAGATTCTCACAGCGCCTTCGCCGCAATATCTCTTCGAAACTGCGCTCCTTCAAAATGGATTTTCTCCACCGCCGCGTACGCCGCCGCCTGCGCTGACTTCAAATCCTTCGCCCATGAAGTCACTCCCAGCACGCGTCCGCCGTTCGTGACGATTTGCTCGCCCGACTGCACCGTTCCCGCGTGAAAAACTTTTGTATTCGGCAATCGCGCTGCCTCATCCAAGCCGTGAATCACTTTGCCTTTCGCGTACGCGCCCGGATAGCCACCCGACGCCATCACCACGCACACCGAAGCCAGCGCGCTCCATTTCAATTCGATTTTTTCCAGCGTCCCCCCTGCGCTCGCTTCGAGCAATTCCACCAAATCATTTTCAAGCCGCGTCAAATAAACCTGCGTCTCCGGATCGCCGAAACGCGCGTTGAACTCGATCACCCGCGGCCCGTTCGCCGTCAGCATCACGCCCGGATAAATGATACCGCGAAAATCAATTCCCTCCGCCGCACAACCCTTAAGCCACGGATTCAAAATCTGCCGGCCCACGTCCGCCAATTCTGCGTCGTTCAAAAACGGCGCGGGCGAATAAGTTCCCATGCCACCGGTATTCAGACCTTGGTCGCCGTCCAGCGCGCGTTTGTGGTCCTGCGCCGTCGGAAAAAGTTTCGCAACTTTTCCATCGCACAAGGCGTGCAACGAAATCTCCATCCCCTCCAAAAATTCCTGGATGACAATCTGCGCCCCCGCCGTGCCAAACGCCTTGCTCACAAGAATCTCATCAATCGCTTTTTCTGCGTCCGTAATATTTTGGCAAACCAAAACTCCTTTGCCGAGCGCCAGTCCATCTGCCTTCACTGCGCACCGTCCATTAAGAGATGCCGCAAATTTTTTTGCCTCGCGTGCGTCTGAGAAAGTTCCCGCGCGCGCCGTGGGAATGCCATGACGCTCCATGAAGTCCTGCGAAAAAGCCTTGGAAGATTCAAACTGCGCCGCCTTTTGGTTCGCCCCCCAGATCCGCATTCCTTCGCGCAAAAATAAATCCACGACTCCGAGCGCCAGCGGATTGTCCGGCCCGACCACGGTAAAATCCACCCGCTGTTCCCGTGCGAAAGCCAGCAGTCCCGGCAAATCCTCCGCGCCCACTGGCACGCAGCGCACCAACTCGCCATTCGCCAGCCGCTCTTGTGCGATGCCCGCATTGCCCGGCGCGCACCACAACTCCCGCACCTGCGGCGACTGCGCCAGTTTCCACACCAGCGCGTGCTCGCGTCCCCCCGATCCAATGACCAGCAATTTCATTCCAGCAAGATTGAATCAGTAATGTGCAGAATCAGAAGAAAATTATGCGCGTATCATCCCCGCGGACCGCGGGTCTATGACCCGCAGCAATGGAGTTCGGCCAGGCCGCTCTCGAATCAGCCTAATGCGGCAATCTTAATTGTGAGTTGCTGCGGATCACAGATCCGCGCTCCGTTCGGAACAACAAAACTCTGTCCGCTCGCAATTCAATTCGAGCTTACGCTCCGCAAATTAATAAGAAGCCTGCACGCCTTTGATCGTGCGCTTCTTCATCCACGGCATCAAACCGCGCAGGCGCGCACCGACTTTTTCGATCGAGTGCTGCTCGCCTTTTTTCAGCAAGGCATTGTATTTCTTATAGCCGCCTTTGTATTCAGCCACCCAGCCTTTGGCGAATTTGCCAGACTGAATATCCTTCAGCGCCGCCTGCATGCGCTTCTTGACCGACGCATCCACGATCTTCGGGCCGACGCTCACATCGCCCCATTTCGCCGTTTCGGAAATGGAGAAACGCATGCCGCTGATGCCCGCTTCGTTCATCAAATCCACGATCAACTTCAACTCATGCAAACATTCGAAGTAAGCCATCTCCGGCTGATAACCGGCCTCGACCAGCACTTCGTAGCCCGCCTGCACCAGCGCGCTCGCGCCGCCGCACAGCACCGTCTGTTCGCCGAACAGATCCGTTTCGGTTTCTTCCTTGAAGGTCGTTTCGATCACGCCCGCGCGCGTTCCGCCGACACCCTTGGCCCAGGCGAGCGCGATCTTCTTCGCGTCCTTGCCGGGGTTTTGATAAACCGCGATCAAGGCCGGCACGCCTTTGCCTTCAGTATATTGGCGGCGCACGATGTGACCCGGGCCTTTCGGCGCGACGAGGATTACGTTCACATTCTTCGGCGGGACGACGGTCTTGAAATGAATCGCGAAGCCGTGCGAGAACAGCAACGTCTTGCCCTTGGTCAAATTCGGCGCGATGTCTTTTTCATACGCGGCAGGCTGCTTGGTGTCCGGCAACGCCACAAAAATCACATCCGCGCGGCGCACCGCTTCCGCGGTCGGATACACTTCAAACCCGCGCTCCTTGGCGATCGGGATGGACTTGCTGCCTTCGTAGAGGCCGATGATGACATTGAGGCCGCTCTCTTTAAGATTGAGCGCGTGGGCGTGGCCTTGCGAGCCGAAGCCGAGCACCGCGAGCGTTTTGCCTTTCAGCACGTTTAAGTCAGCGTCTTTATCCGAATACACTTTTGCAGGCATGATTAATGGGAGGTTGAGGGTTCGATTAAATTAGTTGGGAAATAAATTAATTTTAAATGGCAGTCGCTGGAAAGGTTTGCCAAAAATTATTTTCGCGGCAAAGCGACTTTGCCGGTGCGGGTCAAATCCAGCACGCCAAACGTCTTCATCAACGTCAGGAACTTGCCGATCTTGCTCTCGTTGCCGGTGATTTCAATGGTCAGGCTCTTGGGCTGCACGTCCACGATTTTGGCGCGGAAAATATCGGTGAGCTGCATCACTTCGGCGCGCGTTTTGGAATCCACAGAAACCTTCACCAGCACCAATTCGCGGTCAATGTATTCGCTCTCTTCAAAATCCGTGACTTCAAGGACATCCACGAGTTTTTCGAGTTGCTTGACGATTTGTTCCAGCGTGGCGTCGTCACCCTTGGTGACGATGGTCATGCGGGAAGTGGCGGCGTCATCGGTCGGGCCGACGTTGAGCGTGTCAATATTATAGCCGCGGCCACTGAACAAACCGGCCACGCGCGTGAGCACGCCGAACTTATTTTCCACCAAAACGGAAATCGTATGTCGCATAAAACCCGTCGCAACGGGGGGCGAAACGTATCAATCCCGGGACAATGGGTCAACTCGCTTTTTTTCTGAAGAAGCTTTGATTTGAACCGCGGAAGCATCACTGACTGCCGGTTATTTGAGAACGGCCTTGCTGTCTTTTTTGACGCGAAGGCGCAGAGACGCAGAGTCGCAGAGAAAAGACAAAAATTTTAAACTATGAATGGAACACGAATTTTAAACACTGATAAATTTTTTCCTTGTTCGCATTTTATCCATGACCAATTCGTTTCCCCCCTCTGCGCCTCTGCGTCTCTGCGTCAATTTTTCTGACCTAACCTAACGCCCAACAAAAACCCGGACCGTTGCCAGTCCGGGTTCCTCACCAAGCCGCGCGACCAAAAGTGCGCGGTCCTTCAGCAGTGATCTTTTATTCCTTATAGTCCCAGCCGGATTGAATGTATTCGGCATCCGTCTCCCAACTGCGGTCCTTATAGGTATTAGACCAATCGCGTTTCAATTCCTTTTCCAAGTCGGAATTCCACTTGGAATATTTCTTTCCATAATGCGCACGCGCTCCATAACCGAAACGATAGGCCGGCTCGACTTCCTCGTAAACCGGCGTACCGCGAGGAGGAATCGCTTCCTTGCCGCTCGCTTGTTTCACGGTGTCTTTGACTTGTTGATTGGTGTTGGGCTGCTTGCCGCCCATGTCGTGCTTGGTTTGATCCCAGTCACGTTCAAAGGCCGCTTTCACGCGATCCCACGAAGAGTCATTGTCCTTGGTCCACCAGCTTGGGTTTGAATAGGTCGTATATTGGCTCATAACTTTGTTGTTGTTTTCGACTTTCAAAAACAACTATTGCAAGTGATGTGCCACACGAATTCCGCACCCGAACCCCTCCCCAAATTGTAAAAAACCCATAAAAAACGGCTCTTTTATGCGTTTTGCTAGCAGCAATTCGCGAACCGTCTAGGTATTTTGCAATCCAGCCCTCCTCGCATTTCTCTCCGCGCCTCCGCGTCTCCGCGGTTAAAATCAGCCCTAAACAAAAAACGGATTATGCGCCTTCTCCTCGCCCACCGTAGTGAACGGCCCGTGTCCCGAGCAAATCAACGTGTCCGCCGGCAGTGAAAAAATTTGGTCGCGCACTTTTTGTTTCGCGACGTCCCATGAAATAAATCCCGAACCAATGGAGCCGGCAAAAATCGCGTCGCCCACAATCGCCACGTGCGGCGCGTCCTCGGGCCAGTTGCCGATGACGTAAGTCACGCCATCCTCGGCGTGGCCAGGCGTATCGCGATTGGTGATGCGCAAACTTCCCAGGTGCGTGAAATCGTTTGGCCGGTTGCGCGATTGCGGGGGCGCGGATTTGGAATTGGAATGCACGTGCGCCTTCGAGAATTTTTCGCGTAGCGCCGCCAGGCCCGCGATGTGGTCGTCATGCGAATGCGTCAGGAAAATATGTTTCAGTTGAAGTTGATTGTCCGTGATGGTTTTCACGGCTTCATCCACATTCCAGCCGGTGTCAAACATCGCCGCCTCGCGCGAAACTTCGTCCCACGCCAGATAGGAATTCACCGCCATGCCGCCCTGTTCCGTCTCGAATTTGCGCAACTCGATCCATTTGCTCAGATCCTTCGGCGATGGGAGCCAACCTTTCGCGATGCCTTCCAACTTCGCCGGGCTCAATCCGAGCAACGACGCCAGCGCCGCTAGGTTCGGCTTGGCGCTGGTTTTGCCGGATTCCTCCAGCGAATTGAGTTCGTCGGTCGAAATTCCAGCAGCCTTCGCGGCGGCGTCAGCGGAGACGTTTGCGGCTTTGCGGCCTTTGCGAATGATGTCACCCAAATGATCTTCCAAATTCATGATCAAAGTAAGCCACCCCTACCACGCCATCGCAAACCAAATCTATTTCCACGCCGATACCACTTCTTCGCTCAACCGCGAAAGCCAATGCGCCGGCTTCGCTTTCGCCTGCGTCGGCGACGTCAATTCCGTCAACCCGCGCACGACGGCAAAACCTTTCGTCTGCGATGCCATGCCCGCCAATCCCACGCACGGAACTTTCGCACGCGCGCAACGCAGAACCAGTTCGCCCACGCCCTTGCCCATCATGCTTGAGCGGTCAATCGAACCTTCACCGGTGATCACTAAATCAGCCGTGCGCAATTTTCGCGAAAGCTCCGCGTGCTTTGCGAACAATTCAAACCCCGGCGCCAACTTCGCGCCTAAAAAATTTCGCAACCCAAAACCAAGCCCGCCCGCCGCGCCATCACCGGGCTCTCCACCTTTCCACAAATGATTTTTTTCTCGGGTAGTGACCAGCGCGAGTTGGCGCAAACATTTTTCTGCGCGCGCAAAATCCCGTGGACGCAAACCTTTTTGCGGCCCGTAAATTCGTGAACAACCGCGCGCGCCGAGCAACAAATTCTGCACGTCCACAGCCACGATCAATTCGTTAAACCAGCGTGAGCGTTTCGGCGGGATAACTTTTTTGAGTTGATCAAGCTGTGTCCAGCAGACGATTTCATTTTCGTCCGCGTTCAGAAATTTCCATCCCAACGCCCGCGCCACGCCGAAGCCACCGTCGTTCGTCGCACTCCCACCGATGCCAATGAGACAACGCTTCGCGCCCCGCTTTGCCGCCGCGCGAATCACCGCACCCAGCCCGAACGTATCCAACTCAAACGGATGAAACTTCTTCGCCGGCAACTGCGCCAGCCCAATCACGTTTGCCGATTCAATGATAGCCGTCGCGCTCTTCGCTTCCCACCACCACCGCGCACGGCACGCACGCCCCGCCGCATCCACCGTCTTCACCATGTGCGGCTTCGCGCCAAGCAACTCGCTCATCACCGCGCCGAAGCCGTCACCGCCATCACTCATCGGCAGCAATTCCAGCGCGTCATCGGGCCGAGCCGCGTGCCAACCGCGCGCGATCGCGTCCGCCGCTTCCGCCGCCGTCAGCGTGCCCTTAAACTTGTCCGGCACAATCAATACCTTCAACGCCATGACCGCAGTTATCCGCCGCCGCAACCAATTCCGCAATGCCAAAGCGTGCGCTTTGAAAACTATTACAACGTGTTACCAATTCTTTCCTCTACTCTGCGCCTCTGCGTCTCTGCGCCTCTGCGTCAATCCGACAGCACCTACATATTAAATTTCACCCCTTGCCAAACCGAAACCATTAGTTGAGAATGAGTCGCAATATCAGTTTCGTGCAACCTAATTCGACAGCTCAACGTCCCGTCTCTGCCACTCTCGGCGATTCGCGCGGCGTTGCGCCCTTTACCGAGGCCAAGGCGTGGCAAAAGATTGGCGCGGGCTGGCAGCGGGTTTTCGGCAGTTTCAAGGGGCTGGGTTACAGCATCGAATGGCATGAATTTTTTGCGGAGCGCGAGTTCGACTGGGCGCCGACGTTTCATCCGGGTTGCGTGGAACTGTGCCTGAATCTCGAAGGCGATGGCTTTGTCGAAGGCGCAGGGAACCGCCAGGAATTTTCGCAACTCACTGCGGGGTTTTATCGCCGGTTATCTGCCCCACTCATCGCGAAACGCTCGGCGGGACAGCAGCACAAATTTCTCACGTTGGAATTTTCCACGAAATTTCTCGCACATCATCTGGCGGGTGCGGAAAATAAATTGCATCCGATGATCCGCGCGGCGATGTCCGAAAAGCCCGACGATTTTGGCCCCGCCACCACCACGCGACTGACCGCCGATCAGCAACAGATCGTCGCCACGCTACGCCAGCCGCCGGTTTATGCCGCGGCGCAGCCGATGTGGTATCAATGCAAGGCGCTGGAACTGGCCGTCACATTTTTCTTTCAGCCGCCACCTGAGGAGGAACTTTTTTGCACACGGCAGCATCGCGTGGCGCAGGAGCGGGTGGAGCAGGTTATTTTTTTGCTGAAGCAGAAACTGGCCGAACCACCCTCACTCGAAGAACTCGGAAAAAAAATTGGTTGCAGCCCATCGTATCTCAGCCGCACGTTTTCGAGCCAGACCGGCCAGACCATCACCCAATACCTTCGCCGCCTGCGCATGGATCAAGCCGCGGAATTATTGAAGCTCGGCGAAATGAATGTGACCGAAGTCGCGCTCGAAGTTGGTTACGCCAGTCCCAGCCATTTCAGCCAGGCGTTTCACGAGACCTTCGGCTGCTGTCCGGGACTTTATCCCATCAAAACGGTCACGGCACTGGCGGGCCGTTATAAGTCCAGTTGATGCCTGCCAGCGTCCGCTTATATGCCGCGCCCGGACGCGGTTTTGACAATGGTTCTCGAGGCCAAAGTGGCTTGTCAAACGCACTTTCCGCGATTAGTGTCTGGTCATGTTGAAACAGTTTTTAGCCCTGTCCATAATGACGGCACTGGTGGCCCACTCCGCCTCAGCGGACATTCTTCAGCTCAAGGATAAAGCTTCATTGACCGGCAAGATTCTCGCCGAAAAGCATAATGAGATCGTTGTTGACGTGGGTTATACCGTGCTGGTCGTCCCGCGCGATCAAGTCGTCAAGATCACCCGCGCCGATGCCGCGCCCGTGGTGAAAAATACTCCCGCTTCGCCAGTCGCTCCTTCGCCAGCGCCCGCTTTTATCGAAGCCCGCGCCGGCAATTATTATGCGGCCTCCACGCCGCCGCCGATTCGTGACGTGCGCGAACTGGTCAATCAACTTGGCGAAGCCGTCGTGCAGGTGCGCACGCCGGGCGGACTCGGCTCAGGTTTCATCATCAACCCGGACGGTTTTCTCATCACCAATTTTCACGTCATCGAAGGCGAGACGCAAATCTCCGTCGAGGTGTATCACCAGAACCAGGGCCAGTTGGAGCGCAAGACCTACAAGGACGTCAAGATCATCGCGATCAATAAATTCGACGACATGGCGTTGTTGAAGATTGACGATTCTGACGCGCCGAAATTTTCCAACGTGATTCTTGGCGATGCCGACAGTCTCGTTGTCGGTGAAAACGTGTTTGCCATCGGCAGTCCGCTGGGGCTTGAGCGCACGGTGACCGAGGGCATCCTCAGCACCAAGACGCGCGAGATGCAGGGTGAGCTTTATTTGCAGACCACCGCGCAAATCAATCCCGGCAACAGTGGCGGCCCGCTTTTTAACATGCGCGGTGAAGTCGTGGGCATCACCAACATGAAAATCACTTTTGGCGAAGGCCTCGGTTTTGCCATTCCCATCGGCGCGGTGAAATATTTTCTCGACCATCGCGATGCCTATAGTTACTCCAACGACAATCCCAGCAATCCGTATCGTTACCTTGCCCCGCCGAGCCGCACCCTGCTGCCAGCGGCCAAAAAATAACGGCATGGAAACTTGGCCCGCCATTTTCGCAACAACTTAAACCAGTGACGGGCCGACGCGCCCATTTGCTCGAATCATGAGAAAATTTTTTGCCCTTTCCGCCGCCGTCCTTTACTTCGCCAGCCACGCGGGCGCGACCGTGCTGCCTGCCGAAAAAATGCTGCCGGACGATACGCTGATGCTCTTCACGCTGCCGGACTTCACCAAGGTCCGCGACATCTATAATAATTCGCCGCAAGGCCGTTTGTGGAACGACCCCGCGATGAAGGATTTCAAGGACAAGTTCATGAGCAAGCTCAACAGCGATTATATCACGCCGCTGGAGCATGACCTGGGCATCACTTTCTCTGACTATACGAATTTGCCGCAGGGCCAGATCACACTGGCAATGGTGCAGAATGGGACGCCGGGAAAAGAGGGCTGGGTTCCCGCGTTTCTCTTTTTGATGGATACCAAGGACAAGAGTTCACAGCTTAAAACGAACCTTGCCGACTTGAAGAAGAAATGGGTGGATGCCGGCAAGACCATTAAAACAGAGACGATTCGTGAAGTGGATTTTTCGGCGATCACGCTTTCCAGCGCGGACATCCCCAAGACTTTGAAAAAACCGGACGCCCCCCTGCCGCCGGGAGTTCCTCCGCCGATGGAAAACACCGATCTCAAAAAAGCGCCGAAGGAGCCCATTTATATTGGTCAGGCTGAATCGCTATTGATCATCGGCAATTCCACCAAGGTCATCGAAAAACTTTTGGCGCGGATGGCCGGGGATTCAGTCAAGACGGTCAGCGAGCTTTCTACTTTCGACGCGAATGCGGGGATGTTTCACGACGCGCCTGCGTTTGGCTGGGTCAATGTAAAAGCCTTCGTGGATATTTGGAATCATCCGAGTGACGATGCTGCCGACGCCAATTCGCCGAATCCTTTCGCTTTGAAACCCGACAAGGTTTTGCCCGCGCTGGGATTGACGGGCGTGAATACGCTCGCTTTCAATTATCTTTCCCTCGACGACGGCGCGCATTTTAACCTGACCTTGTCCGCGCCGGAATCCACGCGCACCGGGCTCATCAAAATCTTGGCCGGCGAGGCGAAGGAATATAATCCGCCGCCGTTCGTGCCCGCGGACGTGGTGAAGTTCCAGCGCTGGCGGCTTGACGGCAGCAAGACCTGGACGGAATTGCGCAAGATCGTGATGCAGGTTTCGCCGAGCGCGATCGGCGGAATTGACTTTGTGCTGGGCTCGGCAGAATCGGCGGCCAAGGAAAAAGACCCGAGCTTTGATTTGAAGAAGAATTTGTTCGGCAACCTGGGTGATGATTTTATCAGTTATTCAAAAGATCCCCGGGGCAAGAGCGAGCCGGAATTGAATTCGCCACCATCATTGTTTTTGATCGGCTCACCCGATCCAGAGTTGCTTTCAAGCACGGTGAAAACTTTGGTGACACTTTCCGGCCAGCAAGGCGGCCCGATCACGGACCGAGAATTTCTCGGCCACAAAATTTACAGCATTCCCCTGCCCAGCGCGCCCGGGCCCGGTGGAACCGCGCCGACCGCGCGCGCGCTTAGTTATGCTTCGAGCGGCGGCTATCTGGCCGTCACGCTTGACCCGCCTATGATCGAGGAATATTTGCGCAGCAGCCAGGATCAGGGAAAAGCCTTACGCGATATTCCCGGCTTGGCGGATGCCACGCAGAAAGTCGGCGGCAGCGGCACGAGTCTTTTCGGCTATTCCAACGATGCCGAAACCATGCGCGTGTTCTTCGACATCCTGAAACAAAATCCCTCAACCGACCCATTAGGCGGCGCAGCGCCCGTCGCGGCGGCGGTCGGCATGGGCGGCTTGAAGACGTCGGAATGGTTCGACCCGTCGCTGTTGCCGACCTTCGACAAGATCGCAAAATATTTTTACTTCTCCGTTTATAGCGCGGGAGCGACAGCGGATGGGATTACCTTCAAAGGTTTCGCGCCCACTCCGCCTCAGTATAAGAATTAAGTTGAGTAGAAGTAAAGCGCACGCCACGAACTGTTTGAAATCCCAACTGTAGCGCGCTCTATGAGCGCCGAATCCGTTGGGACCGCGGGTCTATGACCCGCAGCAACTCCCGTGAAGATTGCCGCTTTGGATTCGGCTCACATTTTGAAAATCACCGATCTTGCCTTTTGAAGCGGGGCATGATCGGGATCTGGACGTCGTGCGATGGACTGAGCCGTCAACGGCTTGACCTTATGAACCTTGCAGCGGGTCATAGACCCGCGGTCCGAATAGAAGGCGGCTTTAAAATCGCTTACTGCTGCGGGTAAACCAAAATCCGGTCATGCACGAGGATGACCAAATCATTTTTGCCGTCGCCGGTGACGTCGGTCACGAGAGCTTCGCGGGGCTCGGGCAGGTCGCTGCGGCGGCTGCGGAAGGTGCGCTCCTCGAAGACTGGCCAGCGATTGGCCGGAACTAATTTGCGGTTCGCATCGAAGGTCACGAGGTCGAGATAATTTTTGGCGGTCTCCAAAAAGACCAGATCTTTGCGGCCGTCATTGTCGAGATCGCCAGAGACAATGTCGTTCAAATGGCCGTCTTTGATGGGAGTTTCATAGCTGTCCAGTTGGGTGAATTGCCACACTTTGCCGTGCAGGGGCAGCCAGCCGACGGCATCTTTGCCGAGGAAGGCCACGCTGTTGGGTTTGCTGCCGCCCAGGGCGAGCGGTTGAAGCGCATTGAATGAAGTATAAGGCAGTGAAATATTTTTCACCACCTGCCAGACGCCCGCATTGTCGCGTTCGCAGAACGTGATGACTTTGCGCTCGGCATCGAGCATGAAAATGGAATTCACGGCGTTGGTGCCGTTCGGCAGCGCGGCGGCGCCGACGAGACGTGAATTGCTGCCCGCGCCGTTGATTTGTTCTTTGACGCTGAAGACCCAACCGCCGCGGTTCGTGGAATTCTGCGTCGCCGCTTCCTGTTTTGCCACGACGGCGCGCAGGAAATTCTTTTGCGCCAGGAGCAACTCCGGCTTGCCGTCGCCGTCCACATCCACCGAGGTCATCCACGGTTCTTCCACGCTGCCACCGGGTGGCGCAATGTCTTCCTCATCAAAATCCTTGCCAGATACTTGCAGCAAGACTTTGATTTTTTCGTACGGAATCAAAATGACAAGGTCCGCGAGGCCGTCCTGGTTGACGTCGTGGAAAGCCATGCTGGTGGGATTCGATTTGAAATTCTCGTTAAGCTTTTGGGTCTTGGTTTTGCCATCGCTGGTGCGCGTGACGAGCGAGCGTTTGCCGTCCTGATCTACGATGACGGCGAGGACGGATTTGCCCTTGGGCTCAAGCGCGCCGACGGCCATAGTCAGCGGTTTGCCATCAAATGGAATCAAAGTCGGAAACGGCAAACGGCCTTTTTCGTCGAGTTGCGCGACGCCCACCTGATGCTCGTCCGCACTAAGAAGGAAAATGCTGGGCTTGCCATTGCCCCAATCGGCAACCGCCAAATCGCTCACGCCCGTCAACGTCGGAAAGGTCTTTGCGGCGTCGAGCGTGCCGTCGGGTTTTTGCAAATAAATCGAAATCTGGCCGCTCTCCGGCTCGGCGACGAGCAGGTCGGGAAGATTATCGCCATTCACATCGGCCCACAACATGCCGCGATGCGAGCGGTCACTCTTGTTGAGCGGCAGCACCTGGAACTGGCCTTCCTTGAAATCGCCCGACAATTTTTCGGGATCGGTGCGCGTGAATTCGGACACTTCCGCGCGGCCGGAATTTTGCGCGATGGTGATGATTTGGTTTTTATTGTTGCCTTCGAGATTGTCCGCCCAATACGAACGAATCGGCGGGAAGGTAAAATAAGTTTCCGGCCCGAGTCCGCCGGATTCATTTTGCAAACGGAAACGGAACGGCGTGGGGCTTTCCCAATTCACGAGCATCAAATCGGTGCGACCATCGCCGTCAATATCGAGCAACTGAATCGCTTTCACCGCGCCCGAGTAGGGAATTTTTTCCGGCTCGCCAAGCGTGTGATCGGGTTTTTGGCTGAGGACATAGATTTGTGTTTCGCCGAGCAGCACGAGGTCGGTGAGATAATCGCCGTTGATATCGCCCGCCACGAGGGCGTTCGGCGAAAGCTGACCGTCGTCAATCGCCCAGCGCTTGGGCTCGCTCCAGCCGTTCGTGCCGAGATTGTATTGCACGACCAATTCCTTGGGCTCGCCGTAATATGCGAGGTCGGGTTTGCCATCGCCGTTCAAATCCGCCACGACCAATGAAGAAATTCTTTTTTCGGATGCGATGGATTCGATGCGGAAACGCGCGTCGGGCGGAAGTTCGTTCAGTTCAAGTTTGCCGGTTTGGTTTAAATTTTCAGCTTTGTTGGTTTTGCCCGTCTGGTTGTAAAGCAGGTTGATCTTGGAGCGCGAATTATTGACGACGATGAGGTCGTTGAGGCCATCGCCGTTCAAGTCGGCGGAGCGCAATAGTGCGATCGAAGGATCAATGGGATAAATTTCCGGGCCGGTGAAACCGAAGCGGTTGGTGTCGTCGGCGAAGGCGGACGGAATTAACAGCGTTGCCACCAGGAGCCCTGCGCTCATGCGAGCAGCGGCTTTGAAGAAATTCGATGTTTGCATTTTTGCAATAAATTCGCCCCGAAACTGCCACTCAACCGGCGGCTTGGCCAGTTTATTCGCCGATAAAATGCGCAGCCACGCGCCGCGTATGGGGATCATGCCGATGTTCCCAAAGAAAAATGCCTTGCCAGGTGCCCAGAGTCAAACGCCCGGCGGCAATCGGGATGCTGAGATTCACCGCGGTAAGGGCCGTGCGGACGTGCGCGGGCATGTCGTCTTCGCCTTCGCTGGTGTGGCGAAAGAGGGCATCGCCATCAGGTACGAGGCGTGAAAAAAATCGTTCAAGATCGCGACGCACTTCGGGGTCGGCATTTTCCTGGATGAGGAGCGAAGCCGAGGTGTGTTGTAGGTGAAGCGTAAGCAGGCCATTGGTGATGGCGCTTTCCTGCACCCACGCCGCGACTTGCCGCGTGATCTCATAGAACCCGCGCCCGCGCGTGGCGACGACCAATTCATGCGAGCCCTGGCGCAACATGAATTACGCCCTGGTTGCGGCCAACGAAATTTTAGTCACAATTACGAAGAGCATTCGGATCAGCCTGATATTCATAATGCCAGAGTTACTGCACGCGCACGCGTCAAACCGCCTCCCTACGGATCGCGGGTCTATGACCCACGATCCGTTAGAATGAGTTAGTGTGCGGGTTCAGCGGTTTTGCCGCCATTGATAAGTTTTTCGAGGTCGGGCTTGGGCGGCGCGCCCGCGGAGATCGCTTTTTGGTAATGCCATTTGGCGAGTTCGGCCAGCGGCGGCGTCTGCGTAATGTAAACCACGGCGAGATTCATGTGCGCTTGCGCGAAGTCAGGATCGAATTGGATGGCCTTGCGAAAGGCGGTCTCAGCCGGCCCGCGCATGCCCTTTTCCGAAAGGGTGAGGCCAAGAAAATTTTGCACTTTGGCGTTCTGCGGATTGATCTGCGCGGCCTGGCTCAACGCGGCGAAAGCATCATCGTATTTTCCTTCGCGGAATTTTATCTGGCCCAGGACAAAAAGATTGTAGTCGTCATTGGCATCCACGGCGAGGGCCGCATTGATGTGCTGCTCGGCAAGATCGAGTTTGTTCAATTCCATTTCGATAGACGCCAAGTCGGCGAGCACGACGATATTTTTTTCATCCAGCTTGAGCACCTCGAGGTATTTGTCTTCAGCTTTGTCGAGTTGATGATCCATGAAATAATGACGCGCGTCGTCCAGCGTCCGCGCCGCGCCCGCGGGTAATTCATGCGCGGCTTTGCGGCTGTGGCCGCGGGCGGAGGCGGACGCCACGAGCGTGGCCGGCGCCTGCCCCATGAGCGCAAGTTCTTTGGACGAATAAGGCATCGGGCTCGCTTCCAGTGTGGACACGCTCGATTGCAACATCGCGATTTGGCGGGCCATGTCATCAATGCGCTCCGCCATCGCTTTGCCTTTTTTCTTGCCGTGAAGATCCTTGGTGACGGCATCCACGGTTTTTTGCAGGGCGTCGCGTTGTGCTTCCAACTGCGCGATTTTCCCGGCGCTGAAACTATCGAGTGCAGGCGCAGGCGCGGAGGAAACGGATGCGGAGGCAGGAGTGGAAGGCGAAGTGGCCATTAATTTTTTCACCTGGTCTTCGAGCGCCATTTTTTGCAGGCGCAACATTTCCTTGTCTGATTGCAACGTGGCGATCTGCGCCTGCGATTCTTTTAACTGCCGGCTCGTTTCATCGGCAGAGGAACCTGTTGAAGGTTTACTCTCAAGCTGAGCCAGTTGCTTTTTGAGAATTTCATTTTCCGCGCGCAATGCCGAAGCGTTGGCATCCGGAGAAATATTTTTTTTCACTTGCGCCTGCAACGCTTCATTAGCCATCGCGAGCTTGGCGTTTTCTTCGTTCAATTCGCTGACCTTGCGGGTTGCCTCGGCCAGCGACGCTTTGGTGGTTTCGTCCACGGCGGGCGCGACGGTGACATTTGTTTTCGCCTGATCAAGCGTCGCCTGGAGCAAGTCATTTTTCTTTTCCAATTCCTTAATGCGCTCCTGTGCGCGCGTCAAATCCTGCGGATCCACCGTGGCGGGTTGCGCGGCGAGGGCTTCTTTTAGTTTGGCTTGCAGCAAGGCTTTGTCGGCCTCAACGCCGCGGATTTGTTCCTGCAAATCATGGATTTTATCTTCCGCGCTCGGGCCGGGAGGCGGTGTGGGTTTGGCGGGTTCGGCGGCGGGAGCTTCGGGAGCGGGATTGGCCGCAGGCGGCGTGCTTGCGGGAGCATTGGTCGTCTCGCCCGAAGGAGTGTTGGTCATGATTGCGCTCGGCGCGTTGGTGACGGCAGGCGTCTGCGGCTGTGAGGAAAGGTCGCTGATTTTTTGCGCGAGATATTTAAGGCGGTATTTGACGACCTTGATGTTCCAGTCGGGATAATTGGTGGCGAATTTTTTCAGCTCGGTTTGCGCTTCCGCGTACTTGGCCATGGCGTTGGCGGTTTCTTTCTTGTCGTTAAAGGCATCGCCTTCCTGGATCACATTATAGATGGTGACGTATCGCTCATCCGGGCCGTCGGCGCGCGCAGCGGGAGCAAGCAAAAGCAGAGAAAGCAAAAGCAAAGTGAACAAGCGTTTCATTCCAGTATAAAACCAGATTCGATTTAAAATGGCAATTATTACTCGGCATTTGAAGGCGTGGCGGGCGCATCTCATCACTGTTCTTCAATGCAGGAGGGCTGATTTTAATTCCCGGGGAGCGCACGCGCCCTCGCGTGCAGTGGTTGGCGCCCTCGCCAACCACATCCGAGATGGCGGAAAATTCGCACATTCG